>CAJXSA010000012.1 GCA_913060595.1 uncultured Ignavibacteria bacterium | reverse complement strand
GGCCTCGGAGGTCGCGGCGTCCGGATACGAATACATTTCTCCCCTTCCCGGATCGCGGGGCAACACCCGTGAATCGACGATCATCATCCGGCACGGAAGCGACATCAATGCCCGCTCCCTGCACACGCCCGGATTGCTCACGGTCGAAGGCAGTATCAGCGGGACGATACCGGGAGAACTGCTCCTCGCCCGTGACGGGAAAACCGTGATTTTCAAACCGCAGCGTCCGTTTGCGGCAGGTGAACAGGTCCGGGTGCGCCTGGCGGAGGGACTGCGCACGACGACGGGACGCGTTCTGCCCGCGACACGCTTCTCCTTCGGTGTGTCCACGCTCGCACGTGTGGCACGTCTTCCGGAAGCTGTCACGGCGCGCAGCAGCGCACAGCGGCCCGCCGCTGCTGCTGCACTCGGGAAGACCGCGGCACGCGACGGGGCGATGCCGGAGATCACGACGAACATTTACGATGCCGACGCCATCGGTGACGGATATGTCTTTGTCGCCGTCGCTGCGGAGGTGGAGGGCATCGGTTACTACCTCCTCGTGCTCGACAACGACGGGCAAGCCGTCAAGTCCAAACAGCTGATGGACGATTACGCCTACGATTTCAAGGTGCAGCAGAACGGACTTCTCACCTACGCACAGTTTCTCGAGCATCATTCCTACACCGGCGGCGGCAATGTCGTGCACATGGTCATGGATCAGAATCTCGACATCATCGATTCCGTGCAAATGGGCAACGGTTACATCGCCGAGGCGCATGATTTCCAGATGCTGCCCAACGGACACTACCTGCTTTTCGGCTATTACCTGACACCGGTGGACATGAGCCAGTACGTCGACGGCGGCAAGCCCAACGCGCTGGTGTCCGGCGGCGTCGTGCAGGAACTCGACGCGGACAAGAACGTGGTCTTCCAGTGGCGCAGCTGGGACGCCTACGACTTCGAGGACTACGAATGGGGCCGCTTTGCCACGCGCGATATCGTCAGCGAGTTCCACCTGAACACCATCAACATGGACATCGACGGCAACCTCTTCCTCGCCACGCCGACATGGACGAAGAAAATCAATCGCCGCACCGGGGAGATCATCTATCACCTCGGTGGCAGTGAGAATGAGTTCTCTTTCGTCGGCGTCGACAGCGCAGACGCCGTGGGGCATCTCGGCGGACATGCGTTCCATCGCATCCCGAACGGGAACGTGCTCATATACGACAACGGCGACCGCAGGGAGACGTATTCCTCCAAGGTGCATGAGTACTCGCTTGACGAGGCGAACCGCATCGCCACGCATGTGTGGAGTTGGGAGCCGGAAGAGATGATATCCGGCTGGCATCGCGGCAACGCGCAGCGCCTGCCGAACGGAAACACCGTGATTGGCTGGGGCGGGGGAAGGGGTGCGCTCATTCCCTCCTGCACGGAAGTCGCGCCCGACGGCAGTGTCGTCTTCGAAATGTTTTTCGACAATGCCGCCGTCGAAAGCTACCGCGCCTTTCGCTTCCCGCTGCCCGACGGTCAGCCCTGCGCCGATGTGACCGAGTACGAGGTGTCGCCCGGACTCGACTATGATTTCGTCGACGGCGAGGAAAACGACACCGGCGTCAAGGTTGAAATCGACAGCATCGGCGGCAGCGGCTACAACGAAATGAACCTGAAGAAATACTGCTTCGCGCCGCTGTACCCGGTCTTCGCCGAACGCGCGCCCCGCGTGATTCCGCTGCACCTCGAATTCGCGCAGTACAATATCAGCGGCATCAAGGCCATGCTGCATTTCGACATCACGAAATGGGACATCGACGATCCGGAGAACATCACCGTATACTGGCGTGCGGACTATGGCAGCGGCATGTTCACCGCCGTGCCGACGACCTACAACCGTGTCACCGGCGTGGTGATCGCCGAAGCCGCGGCGTTCGGCGAGTACATACTCACGACGCCGGATGTGGATATGGAGGTGTTCGCGCCTGTCCCGTTCGCCCCCGCGCAGCAGGCAAGCGTGAACGAGAAACTCCCCGTGACGCTGCGCTGGAGTCCCGTCGGTTTCGTGTCCTCGTATCAGCTGCAGGTTTCGAAAGACAACCACTTCGGCACGCTGCTCGTCGATGAGAGCGATCTGACCGAGGCGCTGTACACGATTCCCGCCCTCGATCCCGGTGAAACTTATCACTGGCGCGTGAAGGCCGTCAACGCCGCGGGCGAGAGCGACTGGTCCGCCATTCAGCGCTTCACGACCACTGCGCCGTACGTCTCCCTGGTCACGCCTGACGGGGGAGAGCAGTGGCAGCTGGGACTCGACTACTGGATTCGCTGGGAAGACAATATCGAAGAGGATGTGACCATCGCCCTGTACCGCGGTGACGTGTTCGTCGAGGATCTCGCGACGACGGCAAGCAACGGTGCCTGGGAGTGGAGCATTCCCACCGACCTCGAAACCGGCGACGACTACCGCATCCGTGTCACGGGCATGGACGGAGATGCCGTCACGGACATCAGCAAACAGATGTTCAGCATCATCGATACCACAACGGCGGTGACGCCGCTCACCGCACTCGGCGGCTTCACGCTGGATCAGAACTACCCGAATCCCGTCGCTGCGTCTGCCGTGACACATATCGGTGTGACACTGCCGCGTCGCGCCGCCGTGACGCTGCGCCTGCACGACATGCAGGGACGCGTGCTGCGCACCGCTCCGACCGTGACCATGGACGCGGGGACGCATGTCCTGCCGCTGTCACTGGATGGTCTGCCGAGCGCGTCGTATTTCTACACGCTCGAAACACCGGCCGGGACGCTGCTGCGTCCCCTGACCGTCGCGCGGTAGCTCCTCGCACGAAGCTCGCGGCAATCCCGCGCCTCATCTCCGCCGCCTGCATTCGCCGTTCGAATGCAGGCGGCTTTTGTTTCCTGCGCCTTATGCTGTCCCGGGTCTGACGCTTGACATTGCGCCGGGGATTTCCTATTGTGCGCGAAGTCACTCATCAGTTAAGCCCCCAAAGAGAATGGCCTGCACCGCAGGCGGGAAATTCTATTCTTTCCGCCCGACGTGTTGGCCAGTGATCTGCAACGGACGACCGGAGTCTCTCTCGGACTCCTGAACGCGACTGTCCCTTCTCCTGTGCAGTATTCAAAGCCCTCCCTTTCGCGACGGACTCTCCAAGCGGAGAGCGGCAACGGACGAATTCTCCCCGCTAACATTTCCCTGACTTCAACGGTGCATGCCGCGGCATGGATCGTTCTCACACATTCCGTCACATTTCCAGAGGACAGATAGATGAAAACGCGTACACAACTCCTCATCACGGGCACGATGATGCTCGCACTTTCTCTTTTTCTTCCCGCCGCGACCCTCGCACAGGGCGGACACAGCGGTCCCTCGTCACAGACGTTGTACGGTCCGCAGGTGCCGCTGACCCAGCTCATGCAGATGACCATACCCGGTGACTATGTCGCTGCAGGTGTCGGCATGCGCAACATCGGTTCCGGCACGGTGAATATCGTGATTCCCCCTGGCGCGACGCTCACCGGTGCATGGATGTTCTGGGGCATCATCTGGCAGGGAACGCCTCCTCCGAGTACAGCCGACGTCAACGGCATGACGGTCAACGGTTTGCTGCTCGGGACATCCGGCACACCGTGCTGGCCCAGCGCCTCCGCCATAGGACCTCAGATCAATTTCTATGGCGCCAACGTGACGGGGTACGTCACGACGGGCGCCAACAGTCTCACCAATTTCCCGAGCGGACTGACGGACAATTCCTATCCGCCGACGAATATTGTCTTCCCGCTGCTCGAAGGCGCAACCATTGTTGCGACGTTCAAGCATCCCGGCTGGGATTACAATACCATCACCGTGTACGGCGGAGCGCAGACCTTCTCGAGCCAGAACATCACGAACGGCATGGGGAATTTCACGGCGTGGACCACGGGGAATCCCGCGGACCAGGTGGCGCAGGCGACACATATCGTGGCCGACGGACAGGCTGTATTCTCAGGCGGACAGACCGTGTTCAATGGCGTCGTCACCAGCGGTCCGACGACGGCAATCAAGCCAACGGACGCATTCGACGGAGCGGACGGTATCCTGACAGTGCATCCGATGCAGGGTCTCTGGGACACGCACACGCTCGACTACAGCAGCTTCTTCCCGAACGGGGTGGCCACCGCCACGAATTTCGGCATCAACGCGTTCTCCGACTGTCTGACCTGGGGCGTGCAGGTGTTCTCGTCGAAGGCCGCGGTCAACGCATTCGTCGACATCAAGAGCGGCTCATGTCCGAACTCCGTCAATATCAACAGTAACGGCAAACTCCCGGTGACCATACTCGGGACGCCGTGGTTCGACGTGACGGATATCGATCCCGCGACCGTGGAAATTCTCGGTGTCGGAATCACGGGGAATTCTTCCGTCACGGACAACTCCACGATATTCCTCGGATTCCCGCAGGATTGCTATGACTGCAACCTGGGCGGTCCTGACGGATTTGACGACCGTACGTTCAAGTTCAAGACACAGGATATCGCCGCCGCTTTGCCGAATGTCAGCAACGGCGACTGCTACCTCGTTACCGTCACAGGGAACCTGTACGACGGCACGCCCTTCGTCGGACAGGACGTGATCCGCATAATCGACAACAGTTCTCCGAAGGACGATGCTTCAGCGCCCTTCGCTCTGACACTGGACCAGAACGCACCGAATCCGTTCACGGTACAGACGGCGTTCCGTTACACGCTGCCGCAGGACGCCATGGTGCGCCTCGACGTGTACAACATGCTCGGTCAGCGCGTGGCCACGGTGTATGAGGGAATGCGCAGCGCAGGCGCCCATGTCATTCCATGGAATGCCGCAGATGCGGCGCTTGCCCCGGGTTCGTATGTCTATCGCTTGCACGCAGGCGGTGATGTGCTCTCGCGTGTGCTCGTCATCTCTCGGTAATCAGCTCTATTGCGGCACCGAAACCCGGTACCGGAAACAAGCGGCCCCGCATCATTTCTGAGACGGAACGATGCGGGGCCGTTCCTGTTCCACCGGTTGCGCGTGCGGAGAAAACAGTGTATAATCATCGTATTCTCCGAAGTATGAGTGCAGTATCCAGGCTATCAGCAGCGAGGGAGTACTGACGCATGTCCCGTAAACAAAAGCACGAAAAGCGAACACCGCCACGCAGTGTGTCTGTGTCGGCGCACGTTTTCCTGCCGCTTCTCATTGTTCCTGTTGTCATCGCGGTGACCTCCCTGCTTCCTCCGGACAGTGCGCGGATATGGGGAGTGAACTCCGGGGCCTGGCTGCCCCCGCGTCTCTGGCTCCCTGTCGTCGCGCTGCCCCTGCTTCTTCTGCTGCCTGCGGTCCGTCGGTGGATCGCATCCATTCCACTGCTGTCTGCGGAGAGGAAAAGGAAAGGGAGTATATCTCCTCCATACGTGGTTCTCGGTCTTGCCGCGCTGCTGCTGGCAGCGATGCTGCTCTGGAGCGTGCCGTATCCCTTCCTGGGAGACGGCGTGGTGTACCGCTCCGAAGTGTTCAGGCTGCTCAACGATCCGGACCGCGTGTCGGAACTCGTGAAAATGACTTCCGTGCTCACCGGGCTGCTTATCGAATTCGTGGCGGACGTTCTCAGACCGGAGCATACGGACACTCCCTATTTCGTCGTGTGTCTTATCGCGCTCGCAGCCGGTACAGGCATCGCGGGGTACCTGTTGCGCGGTGCGAAGCCGCTGTATCAGCTCCTCCTGATCGCACCGTTGTTCCTGGGCAGCGGGGTGCTGCTCCACTTCACGTACGTGGAACTGTACATGCTGCAGTTCACCTTCTGCGCGCTTTTCTGCCTGTCACTGTTCACCTGGAAGGAAGGGCGGCACGGGCTGCTGCTTCCCACCGGCCTGCTGCTGCTCTCCATCGGATTCGGACTTTCGAGTATCATCCTCCTCCCGTCTTACGCCGTCGCAGCGCTCGTGATGTGGCGACCGAACTGGGTGCAGGGGGAAAGGATGCGGATGCTCCTCCTCGGGGCGATCCTGCTGGGCGGCATCGCTGCGATACTGATCGTGCACGCGACGGTGCCGGTCGCGCTGCGCGGGCAGTTCCTGATGTCCTTTCATCCGCCGTCATTGGATCCCGCGGTCGATACGACCTATTCCACGTATACGGTTTTTTCCAGTGCGCACCTTCTCGACATTCTGAACCTGCTGACCCTCAACGTCGGCGTTTTTCTTCCCATTCTGGCCACGCAATTTTTTCGTCTCGGACCGCGGAGGATTCTCTCGGACGATATCAGTTTTTCCCTGCTTGCAGGCACGATCGCTGCCGGATTGCAACTTCTGTTCGGATCGTCCCTTTTCGCGCTCGCACGAGACTGGGATCTCATGCTGATGCCGTCGCTCCTCATTGCATACCTGAGCATTCGCCTGATACTGCTGGAAGCGGTGCCGGGGAATCGGCGCCTGCTCGCGTTCGGCAGTACCGGAATCCTGGCGCTGACGACACTGCTGTGGCTGGGTATCAATCTGTCAGGGGTTTCCGCCCGACGGTTCGAGTCCATTCTCGACGCGGACAGAGGTCTGCTCGGCCCGCTGTGGCTGCGCACCGGCTACCGAACACTGGAGCAGTATCACGGGCTGGAGGGCAATCATGCAGACGCGGACCGCGTGATCGTCACGCTCATCGACCTCGGATCGCAGAAGCTCGACAGTTATGAAATGTACTTTCTGCATGCCATACGCATGCAGCCAACCGGGAAATTCCTGCAGGCAGCGACCTGGCTGATGGACCGCATGGCACGTGATGATGCATACCTGCTGCCGGCGGAGCACTGGCGTCATGTTGACGCAGAAGCGCTGCACAGCAAGCTTGCCAGCATCATCATTGAGACGGCCACCACCAGCGGGAACGAGGGAATCGTCGCCTCCGCACTGCAGCGCTACGCGCCGATGCTGCCAGAGTGGAAGGCTGCCGCACTGCTGCGCGCGCTTCTCGCCACCGATCGTCCGCCGGCGGAGCGCTATGCCATGGTGCAGGATTATGCATTCACAGAGATGACCGACCCGCTGCTCTATCCGTATCGGGCGAATCTCGCCCAGCTGGCCGGCATGTGCGATACGGCAGTGTATTATTTCGAAGAAATGATCGCACGCGACATACACGAGCATCCCCGTGCCTATCTCGGCCTGGCGAACGTGCATCTGCAATGCCGTGAGGATACGGCATCGGCCGTGCGGGCGCTCGAACGCCTGCAGCGGAACTGCAAACTCGCAGGGGAAGAGCGGGCTTACGCGCAGCGCATGCTCGGCACGCTGCGCGCAGTGCCATAGTGGGGGAGGCTGTCCGTGTTCACCGCGGGTGGGAGCAGGGGATGCGGACGTCTATGCGTCCTCAGCGAGCGCGGGCCATTCGGGCTGCGGGCGGTGGAGCCAGACCCAGGAAATGAGATCGCCGTGTGCGGGTGTGCCGCCGATAGCGCGCAGCAAGGTGTTGATCTGTGCGCGGTGATACTGCGTGTGCATGACCACCTGCAGCAGCGTGTTCTCGAGCGTCACCGGGGCGGGATCCGTGCCGAACATGCGCTTGATCTGAACTGCCCAGGGTATGTCCATCTCCGCGGCGAGATCGTCGGCGCCGAGTGAAGAGAGAAAGGCCGGTATGCTCTCATGATACTGTTTGCCCCACACGGCGATATCCTCGAGCGTCGGAAAGCTTTCCGCTTTTGGAACGTCGTACGGCTCTTTCTTCCAGACGTGCATGAACGCGTGCTGCACGAGGTGCAGATGGTAGGAGAGGCTGTGCAGACGTTCGTTTTCTTTTGCTTCGGAACTGTCGAGCAGGGTGCGCCACATCGCTGCGTCGGCCCAGTGCATGTGGGCGTACAGATCGGTGAGTGTGTTCATGGTGTCTCCCGTGAGGTTTCCAACATATTGTGCGTCCCTCCGCTATCGCAGTATGACCAGGCGGCGTACGAGACGCGTCTGCCGCGTGGTCAGCATGTAAAAATACGTACCAGCATGCAGATTGTCGCCATCAAGGCCCACATGGTGTCGCCCGGCATCGAAACGGCCGTTCGCCAGCGTGCGGACTTTCCGGCCGAGAAGGTCGTAGAGTTCGAGTCGCAACTCGCCTGCTTCCGGTGTGTCGAAGGCGATGACGGCGCGCCGTCCCGTGGCGGCACCGAGCGGCTGCGGGTATGCCGCGTACAGGGTGTACTGCGATGCTGCGACGCTGCCATCCGGCACGGACATCATCGTCAGGTCGAGGATGTACGCATCGCGGTGACTGACGGGGATGCGGGGGATGATGGTGTACATGTCGCCGTCCTCGAACATGGTTTTGCTCGTGTCGCGCATCGGCCAGAGAGCGTAGTAGATCGGCAGTTCGGGAGCGCGGGTTAACAACTGGTCCTGATACGCCGACTGCGGGGTCTCGTGGTAGTCATCCGCAAAAATGAACAGGTATTCGCGATCCCCGGGTGTGCCGGGATCCCAGGTGCCGTTCTGCAGCGGACTGCGGCTGTCTTCGACGAAGCCCAGGGTGATCTGCCGGGGCGCCGCCGTATCGGAAATATCGTAGGCGCGCACAGGAATCTCGTTGTACCCGGTAAAACCGTAACTCGGATTTCCTCCCCGCAGCCAGGTGTAGGCTTTCTGTCCCTGCGTGCTGTCGAAGACCAGGCGCACCGGATGCAGGTCGTAGGCCCGAAGGGCGCTGCCGAAGAAACTGTAGCCGTCGAGCAGGTTCCCGTCGTACGGTGTGAACCAGGCCCGCTCCGGGGCGGACCAGTGCGCCTCCGGTAAGGGGATGTCGACGGGTCTCCCCTGCGCGTCGTACAGGATTTGTGCGAAGGCGGATCCTTTGAGCAGCTTCCAGCCGTCGATCAGCGGAAAGCTGTGACCGATGTCGTCCGGGAAGGGGATCGAGTCGGCAACCTGCACGCCCGCGGTCTCGTCCGTCACGCGCAGCAGCGCGTCCTCGTGGTCCTCGCTGATCACGTCGATGCGGTAGCGATGCGGTTTGACGGCCCACTGCTGCGCGATGCGATAGTCCAGCGTACCCGAGGCGTTGCCCGCGACGTGTTCGAGCTGTCCGGTTCCGGGATCCGCCGTCATTTCCTCGACCTCCAGCAGAAGCGTGTCGCGTTTGAACCCGACGATTTCCCCGAACAGGGCGACCGGAAGGCGCATGACCCCGGGCGGCTGATCCTGCGGGATGCTGACGGCGAGGTAGCTGTTCGCATCCGCGGGATCGTACGTCGTCGCCGCGTTCGCGTCCGGGGCGACGGGCAGCGCGCAACGCAGCGCGTTCTGTTCGCACAGTGCGACGCTCTCGTTCTGCGGAAACACATGCCAGCGGTCGACTGCGGCGAGGGAGCTGTTCTCGAAGCGCAGCTGCAGGCGCACGTTCTCGCCGGGATTGATTTTCCCGTCATAATTGAGATGGTCGGACACGACCGCATCGACGGCGACGTGCATGTCGCCGGCGATTGGAACGTCGTCCGCGACGAACCAGTTGCCGTTTCCGCCCGCGTCGAAACTGTCGACGAACAGCGTGGCGTTTTTCGCCATGTGGCTGCCGTTGAGTTCCCCACCGAATATACCGTCTCCGGCGGCGCCGTCCCCGTGCAGCCCGTCGTCATGCATCGAGGCGGACGCGATTTCCGTGCCTGCCGAATCGCGGAGGACGGCATGGACATGTCCCGAAAGGAACGGGCCGCCGCGGACGCGGATTTTCCAGAGGCTGGCATACGGGTAGGTGATGGAATGCGAAAACGTGGGGAGTTCGCCTGTCAGGCGCCGGATGCGGTAGTAGTCGTGCAGGCGGCGCGCATTGCCGCGCAGCGCACGAACGCTGAGCAGGTGATTGCCTCCCTCGGCGAGGGTCAGGGCGAGCACGGCCTTTTGCGTGCCGCCGACCGCGAGATCCGTGCGCGCCGTGGAGCCGAGCATGCGCCGGTCACCGGGTCTGCGCAGCACGCCGTCATACCATCCCGTGCCGAGGACGGGGTCCCCCTGCAGGGCGTAGCGGGTCTCCTCTCCGGTGGTGGGATCGACGATGGCCTCGTCGAGCACGCGACCGATCATGTTCTGCCACATCTGCCAGGTGCCCGCGGGGGTGCCGAGTTCGGGGTCGGTGTACAGCGGATCGCCGCTGCGGTAATACGTGAAGGCGTCGATCGGCACGTTGCGGTAGCCCTGGAGCGAGCCTAGGCCGAAGCCCGCCGTCACTCCGCCGGGTTCGACAGGCGTCTGCAGCCAGACGTAGCCGAAAGCAGGGGGCGGGTCCGTGAAGAGCGTATCTTCCTTCCGGCCGTTGTAGACGTATTGCAGCGCCAGCGCGCTGTCGACGCCCACACAGTCGTCGATGGGACTGCCGAGATCGGGATCGGACCAGCGGGCGAGACGCAGTTTTTTATAGGGCGCGGGGTTGTGATTGACCAGGGTGTACTCGATGAAGATGGTGTTCTGCAGCAGCGTATTGGCAGTGCCGGACCATGCGAAGACCTGCAGTTCGAGTCCCACCGGGTCGCTGCCGTACAGGCGCGTCGTGCGCGCTGCGTCGAGATCATTGCTCACGAACCAGAGCACCTGCTCCCCGGGGAAGAGCGGGTGGTCCACCGACGAAGCGTCGTCGAGCCAGGCATCGAAGTCGGGGGAATATACGCCGTCCGAATCCGCGTCCACGAAGGGGGCGCCATGCTCCGCCGGCCAGTCGTCGAAGTCCGTGCGCAGCTGCCGCTGCGTCGCGGTGTCGAGCAGGGCATAGGTCGCGCGGTCGACGCGCAGCAGGCGGAAGACGCGGTGCAGCGGATCGGACGGATCGGCCGCGGTGCCGTCCGGAAGGATGGGGCCGGCCTGCAGGCCGTAGCGGTAGGTCGCGCCGCCCACGGCGAGCCGGTTGTCGACGTAGCCCCCCCACAGCAGGCCGTCCTGGTACACGATCGGCGTGCTGCCCGCCTTCCAGAACAGTCCGGCGCGGTCGGTATGCGGGTTGTGGGCCGAGGAACCGTTGTTGCCCAGCCAGAGCCAGAGCAGATTGCCGTCGAGCTGGCGGTAGCTTTCGTTCTGCAGGACGCGGGCTTCCGGCGGGGACATGTTTCCGAGCTGTGACGTATTCTCCTGCGCATGCAGCAGCGTGACGGTACACAGGAGACAGGCGATGATGCAGGTCGTTGTACGCATGAAATCCCTCCGCGATAATGATACCCGATCGGCAGCAGACATGATTATCCGGATAATACGGAATGGACAGGGCAGACGCAACGCGCAGCGGGGTGATCGGGCCAGAGGACGTTGAACGCCGCCAGTCCCAGCATCGATATGTTCGCAGCGATTCCCCACACGGACAGTGCGCGGGGCGTGCAGAATGTTCCGTGCAGTTGTCTCCGCATCATCCGGTCATACTGGAAATGTACGGAGGGCGACGCGAACCGCTGCTGTATCAAGCAGTATTTCTGGCCGCGGGTATCCCTTTTGCAATATCATGACAAGCCTGTGACAATTGCGCGCCTCTGCGATGCGATATTCACTACAGATTCATATCAGTTGTAAACGCTCGGTTGAGATGTCAGGGTGCGCGAAACAGGAGAGCGCTGCTTCATACGGCGGCAATAACGATTGGCCGTACATGCCTGTTCGCGTCGCAAAACTGCAACGACACTCCGAGAAACCCATTCACACGAGAAGGAATAGCAATGGTGCCGAATATTGAAAACACCCTCGATGCCTTCATCCGCGAGCATTGTCTTCCACGGAATTCCGGTATATCAATCGGAGTGCATGACAATCTCTTCGAAACGGGTACCATCGATTCTGCCGGTCTCCTTCATTTCATCGGCTTCATTGAGGAAACGTTCGATATCGTGGTTCCGGATGAAGATTTGATTCCCGAAAAGTTTTCGACGCTTGCTTCGATCGCAGCGTATATCCGTGAGCGGCTCGATCAGCCCGTACTGGCTTGATGATGGAGGATGACGTGACTTCACTCTGCAAATGCATCGTGTGGGATCTTGACAACACAGTCTGGGACGGTATTTGTCTTGAAGGCAATGTCGTTCCACGCCCTGACGCACTCGAGGCGATCAGCACCCTGCACGGCAGAGGGATTCTGCATTCCGTCGCAAGCAGGGGCGAAGCTGCAGTAGCACTTGAAATGCTCAAGCAGCAGGAATTGCTCGGTTACTTCCTCGTACCGAAAATCAACTGGCTGCCGAAGAGCACAAACATTCAGGAAATCTCCACAATGCTTAATATCCCGCTCGATGCCATTGCTTTCATCGATGATGATCCGTTTGAGCGTGCGCAGGTCGGATTCATGCTGCCCGAGGTGCGGGTCTTCCCGGCCGAAAGCGCAGCGCAGCTGCCCGCATTGCCGGGATTCGATCCGACGACTGTCTCTGACGTTGCGCAACAGCGGGCGCGATTGTACCGGGAGGAGCTGGAGAGGAAAGCTGCAGAACCCGCGTTCGCGAACCGGGAGGAGTTTCTTCAATCCTGTGATATGCGTCTGTCGGTGCGCCGTGCCGTCAGTGCTGATCTCCCTCGCGTTCAGGAAATGATGTCGCGAACACATCAGATGAACAGTACCGGACTCTTGCTGAGCGAGGCGGAGTTGCGGGAGACCATCGGAGTGAATACGAAGGAGCTGTTTGTCGCTGAACTGCAGGATCGCTTTGGATCCTGTGGTATCATCGGGATCCTGTTGATGGATACGCTCGCAGAAGAATGGCGCATGCTGCTCTTCGCAATGTCCTGCCGCGTCATGGGGCGCGGAGTCGAAAAGGCGGTGCTGTTTGCGCTGACGGAGCGGTACCGGCCTGCCGGCCTCACGGGGATGACTGCGCTGCTCCGAGAGACTGACCGCAACCGGATGATGCGAACAATGTTTCAGATGTCCGGTTACAGGCAGTGGGACAGGCAGGAGGATGGCAGCATCATTTTCAAACTTGCTGACAGTCACGATTTGACCCTACCACGCTGGGTGAGGCTTGTATGAAAATCCTGTTTATAGATATTCTGCGTTCTGGGCTGGAGGAGATATGGCCGGCGGCCGAACACTCCATCGGACTCATGTATCTCTCCGCCGTACTTAAGCAGCATCTCGGCCGGCGGGTGGACATAGAACTGCATTCATTGATTTCCCTCCCGCATCATCCGGAGGATGACCGCGTTGCCATGTCCCGCTTGCTCGAGCAGGTCTCGCCTGATATTGTCGGTGTGCGGTCATTGACGCTGAGCAGGGATTGCGTCGATACTGTTGCACATGTTGTGAAGGAATGGCGAGAGGAGTGTTTCCTCGTCGCGGGCGGTCCCTACGCGACGGATGACCCGTTGGACGTGCTCGAGAGCGGCCTTGTGGATGCAGCGGTGATCGGCGAAGGGGAGCACACCATGCTTGCGCTGACAGAGTGCCTCCTCGAGAACCGGCCGTATCATGATGTGGCCGGAATTGCGTACATGAGGGATGGAGTGCTGCAGCGATCCACGCCCCGCGAACTCATCTCGGATTTGGACACTTTGCCTCTTCCGGACTACTCCATCGTCGACATCGATCAGTTCTCCAACCGCTACCTTAGCTTTTCCGCCAAGGTCTCCCGTCCGCATGCGAACATTATGACCTCACGTGGCTGTCCGTATCGCTGCGCGTACTGTCACAACATCCTCGGGAAAACCTTTCGCCCGCGCTCCGCTGAAAACGTGTTTGCGGAAATTCGCTGGCTGCATGATCATCAGGGGGTAACGGATTTCCAGGTGATCGACGACATTTTCAACCTCGATATGGATCGCGCGAAACAAATCTGTGATCTCGTCATTCAGAGCGGGATGCAACTTACTTTTGCATTCCCCAATGCCATTCGCGCCGACCGCGTGGACGAAGAATTGATTGAGAAGATGGCGCGTGCAGGCACGAAGTTTTCAGCCATCGCAATAGAAACCGCTTCTCCCCGGATACAGAAGCTCATCCGGAAGAACCTGGACCTCGACGTTGCGGCCCGTACCATTGAGCTCTGTTCCCGGGCTGGTATCGTCACGCGGGGATTTTTCATGCTGGGCTTCCCGTCGGAAACCGAGGAAGAGGCATTGCAGACGATTGCGTACGCGAAGCAATCCGCTCTCTGTGGAGCAACGTTCTTCCAGGTCGTGTACTACCCGGGCACCAAGCTGTTCGCTCTCGCTCAGAAACTGGGCTACTTCGATGACACAGATAATTTCGTTCAGCGTGATTATGTGCAGGTCAGTGAAGGACCGTATGCATTCTCGGCAGAACGCATGTTCGAACTGAAGAAGGAGGCGATCAGCGAGTTCGCCTTCACCAGGGAGCGTGTACAGCGTGCGATGGATATCATGCCGCCGTATTTCTCGCAGCGGGAAATCGATGGACTGTTCATGGCATACGTCGTCTCCTCACAGACACGATGGGAGGATCTCAAGGACCCGTTTGTCAAGCAGCACCTCAAACGGCATTTCGTTATTGCGGATCGCTTTTCAATGAAGAGGGAATTCTATGTCTGACAAGGGAAGAGATCACAGTCATGAGCGCATGTCTCCACCGCCTGGTGAGACGGAAGCGGTCACCGAAATGGTGAAAAGATTCTATGAAGAAATTCAGTTTCCGGGGACGCGTCCGATGGAGCAGGATAGTCTCATCTTCCTGCGAAAATTTTCGCGCATTATCGCGTCGTTCCACGGTGTCGACCAGGCAATCCGTGTGCTCGATGCCGGATGTGGCACGGGCAATACCTCGCGCGCTCTTGCCGCACAGTACCCGGAGGTCTCGTTCACAGGAATCGACCTTTCGCAGAGCTCCATTGAGACTGCGCGGCGTGGGGCGAGCGCAAAGAACCTGGAAAACGTGACGTATTTCCAATGGAACATGCTGCAACCGCTCGAACATGAACAGCCGTTTGACATCGTACTCTGTTTCGGAGCGCTGCATCATACGGCTGATTTGCAGGCGGCATTGCACACACTCCGGCTTGCGCTCAGCACACAGGGCAGCATGTTCATCTGGGTGTACGGGGCGCACGGCAGATACCATCACGCGCTGAACATGAAACTTCTTGCCATGCTTCTCGACGCAGAGCCGACGACCGATCCTGTGCTCCTCGCACACGACTTCATACACTCCGTTGGTGACAATATGGCTGCGAAGGATCTCCTGGGTAAGAGGAGCCATGATCCACTGCTGCGCACATTCTTTGAAAATCCGACATGGATCGCCGATCAGTTTTTAAATCCGAACGAACGATGCGTTACGATGATGGATCTGCAGCACCTTCTCCGCCTTGAACAGCTGCAGATCATTGAGTGGATCGGTATTCCCGGCAATGTAAAGGCGCACATACGATCCGATGAACTCCACCGGCGATTTGCATTGCTGCCTGAAGAGCAGCAACGCGTCGCGATGGACCTTCTTTTCAAACCTGAACGGTATTTCCTGCTGCTGCGCAAGCGGGAAGGAGCATAGTGTGATGTATGTTCTCGGCTATAGCGGGTTTACCCGCGATTCACATACCACAGCAGGATATCGCAATCCATTTGCGAAAACAGGGCAGACCTTCGATTCCATTCTCAGCTTTCATGAAGGGGAAGTGCCGTTTCAAATGTTTCCGCTGGGTTTTTTTGGTCACGACGCATCAGCAGCATTAATTCGGGATGGGGAGATCGTTGCCTGCGCGGCCGAGGAGCGATTTACCCGCGCGAAGTACTCACTGAACCTGGCCGGGAATACCCTGCTTCCGGCACGTGCCATACAGTACTGCCTGCAGGAAGCGGGAATAGGGATCGATGACGTTGATGTCGTCGCGCATTATTGCCGCTTCGATCGCAGTGCAGTCGAAGACCGACATGCACTGGTCGCACCCTGGGTGACCGCAGACGAAGCCGCGATGATCGAGAAAGCCTATCATACTGTGTTTTCAGGAATGATGGATGTCCCGGTCCTGCTTCGACAGTTTGAGGCGATGACAGGAACCGAACCCCGCGAGTTCGTGCAAGTCGATCATCATCTCGCGCATGCCGCGAGCGCGTACTATCCCTCCGCCTTCGATGAAGCACTGATCTATACCATTGATGGAACCGGAGAACGCGAGAGCTCCCTCCTTGCCGTGGGACGCAATGGAGACATCACCGAGGACTCCCGCATGCTTCTCCCGGTCTCACTTGGGACGCTTTACCTGATTGTCACAGTGTATCTCGGATTCAGGTCCCTCGGGGATGAGTACAAGGTGATGGGGCTGGCAGGCTATGGTCGCCCGGAACGCTATCGAAACTTCTTTGAATCGTTGATTCAACTCCAGGATGATGGCACATACACTATCGAGGACTTCGCCGGCAGCGGTCTCGGCAGGCGGCTGCGTGAAGCTCTGGGGGCACCTCGCTCGAAGGGGGAGGGCCTGCATGAACGTCACTGCGACATCGCGGCATCTCTGCAGGAAGCGCTCGAGCGAGCAGTTGTGCACACGCTGAAACATGCGCAGAAGCGATCGCAGTGCAGCAAGCTCTGCATGGCAGGGGGTGTCGCGCTGAACAGCATGATGAACGGCGTTATTGCGGGCACGGGATTGTTCGATGACATATTCATTCAGCCCGCGGCGGGAGACGAAGGGGCCGCACTCGGTGCCGCTCTCCAGGCCTGGCGGCAGGAATCACAATCCTCGAGCGCAGCATCAGGCCGTCTTCATCACGTGTATATGGGACCGTCGTACGATGATGGGCAGCTTCGTTGCGCACTCGAGAAGTACACAGGGCAGCTGCACTGGAAGAGGTCCGGGAACATTGCCGAAGAAACCGCTCGTGCGCTGGCTGCCGGCGATGTTGTCGGCTGGTTCCAGGGAAAGATGGAATTTGGTCCGCGCGCGCTGGGAAATCGCAGTATCCTCGCCGATCCGAGACCTGCAGATATGAAGGACAGGATCAATGCAAAGGTGAAACACCGGGAAGGTTTCCGTCCATTCGCTCCCGCGGTGAAACTGGAAGCAGCTGCGCGATACTTTGACATGCAGGGGCTCAAGGAATCTCCGTACATGCTATTCGTGCTGCCTGTGCATGAGAGCATGCGCACAGTGATCCCGGCGGTCACACATGTCGATGGAACTGCGCGTGTGCAGACGGTGACCGGGAATACGAATGAGCGGTTCTGGGATCTGCTCGATGCATTTGAACGGTTGACAGGACTGCCAGTCCTCCTCAATACATCCTTCAACGTGAAGCACGAACCCATTGTCTGTTCGCCTGAGGACGCCATCCGTTGCTTTCTCAACACCGACATCGAGGTTCTGGTCATCGGCGATTTTATCGCGCGAAAATATTCAACAGGTGTTCAGTAAATGCAGCATGTCGCCTTCGTTACCGGAGCTTCGGGGTTTATCGGGCGTCACGTCGTCAGGACGCTTCTCGATGCAGGTGTCCATGTGCGTGCTGGTGTCCACGTACGTGCGGACATGCGCAAGCCCGCTGCACCATGTGCGCTGCAAAGCGCTGATGGCTGCGACGTCGTCGAAATCGATATCTGTGACCGGCGCTCCCTGGCGGCAGCGTTCTGCGGGGTACAGCACGTGTATCATTTCGCTGCCACCGTGACATCACGGGCGTCAAAGGAGGAACTGACACGCATCAATGTCGACGGCACTCGCAATGTGTGGAGATGTGCAGCCGAGTCCGGGGTGGAAAAGGCACTGTACTGCAGCAGCACGGCAGTGTATGGACTGCTGGCGCACAACCGGGGAAAAGTGGGTGAAGAAATCATGCCCCGAGCAGTCGAAAAATATGGACGGTCAAAATTACGGGGTGAACAGGCGGCTATGGAAGTCAGCGCGTTATCCGGGCTTGAGACCGTAGTCATCCGTCCGACTGCCGTCTTTGGTCCAGGAGAGCACACACATTTTGGCGATGAACTTCGGCAGGCGTCGATATCCAGCCTGATGCTCGGTGGTGAATTCCGCAACCGGCGATTCAACTTTGTGCATGTTCATGATGTGGCGAATGCTGCCGTACATCTCATGCATCTGAAGGAGAGGGAAGAGAATATCTACAATATTGTGGCAGGGGAAGCGATTACCTACGAGGAGGCGTTCAGTGCGTATCTCCGGGCGCTGAATCAGGTGAAGGGAAGGCGGGTCCGGCAGCGGGTCCTCGGTCATGCGTCCAGGTGGATTGAGCGCATGCCGGCGTTTTCAGACTGGCTGCTGAAGCGCGCGCACAGGAGCCTGGTCTTCCCTGTGTGGCGTCCGGGATTCGATATGACATTCGCGGCGGACAGACTGGCAGCTGCCGACTACAGATGCCGCTGGAACCAATTCGAAGAAGTGCTGATCTCATGCATGCATGAACAGGGGAAGAGGATGTAAATCATGTATATCTGGCGCACATTGCTTCATCACCCCTTTCGCCTGCTTCTGACAGTCTCGGGTCTGGCCCTGTGCATCGTTCTCATCCTGTTTATCCTTGGCGTGTATCATGGTGTCGCAACCGGTTCGGTCGATTATGTCCGAAAGTCCGCCGCGGACATCTGGATCCTTCAGGCAAATACGAACAACATCATGCGCGGCACTTCCGTGCTGCCGGCATCATTCTGCGACAAGATCCGCAAGGACCGACGCATTGCCTCTGTCGATCCCGTCCTGATGCTTTTTACAAATATCGAAATCGGGAATGAGCGGACGACTGCGCTGCTCACCGGCTACACGGCTGGCGCCATGGGTGGTCCACCGGTGATTTCATCTGGAAGGGAATTGCGAACGGACGGTGAAATCGTCCTCGATCAGGCATTCGCACGTAAGCATGACATCGGTGTTGGTCAGTGTGTCAGGATTCGAGGCGATTCACTTGCGGTGGTTGGTCTCTCGTCGGGTACGAACGCCTTTGTCACCCAGTATGCTTTCGTGACACTTGCGTACCAGCAGTCCATTCTCGAAGTCCCGAATCTTGCCAGCTTTTTCATTGTTCGTCTCGTCCCCGGCAGCAGCGTCAGCGCGGTCATGCATGACATCAACAGGAAATTTCCGGAGAGGGTGTCCACGTTCTCACACGCTGCGTTTTTGGAAAACAACATCGCAGAGGTCGAAGCCGGCATTGTCCCATTGTTCTTCGCCATCGCGTTGATCGGCGGTATCGTTCTATCCATCATTCTCAGCCTGATCCTCTCTGTGAACATCCTGGAGCGGCGCAACGATTATGCCGTCATGAAAATCATCGGCGCTCCATCGGCATATCTCCGGCGCAGTGTTGTGCTGCAGTCACTGCTGTTGGCCAGTCTTTCGGAAGTGGTGGGGCTGCTGCTTCTCCATCCAATAATTGCAATGATCGAATCGGTCACCCCTGAACTTGCCGCCGTGGTGACATTCCAACACGTTGTCCTGATCACGGGTGCTGTGATAACGCTCAGCACGATCAGTGGTCTGCTGGCCAGCACACGCGTCCGTCGCATTTTACCGGTTGAGGTTTTCACATGAGAGCACAGAGCGCACATACTCCCGTGCTGCATCTTTCGGGTGTGTCCAAACACTATCACTCGAACGGAAATACCTACAGCGCGCTTCAAGACATCGAACTCACGCTTTTTCGAGGGCAACTGTCGCTCTTGCTCGGTCCCAGCGGCAGCGGAAAGACCACACTTCTCACGATTGCAGCGGGCTTTGTGCGCCCGACGGCCGGCACTGTCGACCTGTTCGGTTCGGCGCTGGCCGGATATAGCACGAAAACCCTTCAATTGCTGCGTGCAAGGCACATCGGATTCGTGTTCCAGACGTTCCTGCTGATTGATGCCCTTACGGTCATCGACAACGTTCTCCTCCAACTCCGCTTCTCGGGATTGAAAAAGCCGGAAGCGCGCAAACGCGCCGTAGATGCGCTGGCACAGGTCGGCATTGCAGATCTTGCCGGAAAGTGTCCATTGGAACTCAGTCACGGGGAACGGCAGCGTGTCGCCATCGCCCGCTGCCTCTGCATGGACCCCGAGATCATCCTCTTCGATGAGCCCACCTCAGCCCTCGACCCTGAAATGATCAAGGAGGTCCTCGACGTCATGGTCGATCTCGCCACCTCAGGCATGACCATGGTCTGCGTCACCCATGAAATGGGCTTCGCCCGGGAGGTCGCCGACCGGGTGATTTTCATGGACGCCGGCGAAATCGTCGAGGCCGCCGACCCGGAGACATTCTTCAACAGGCCGCAGACGGACCGGGCCGAGTTGTTTCTGAGCCAGATTCTGTCGCATTGACGAAAAGCACAACCTCGCGGCGGATCTCATCTGCGCCTGCATGAAGGGATTCTCACCTGGCGCTCCTTTCCACCGGGCCGCTGCTGCCGCCTTGCAGTCATCTCGACATGGGAAATTTGGCAGACGCCAAATACATCGGAAATCTGGCCGACGAAAAAGCCCGGTATTCTTCGTGACGGGTAAAGGAGAAATTTCTATTCTAAAAACAAAAGGGTCCACCAGAAAAAAGGTGCTGAAACGAAGATGAGCACATCGACTTTTCCTTTGAAAGACGCTGGCGCTCATGTTAGTCAGGGATAGGGGCTTTTCAACGAGAGGCCTCCGGACCGAAAATCAGGGCAAAACAGAACCACGATCCCCATGAAAGGAGACACCACAACATGACCGTCGAGGTGAGATACCTTGTCATCCGAGATGGAAAAGAGGTTGGGATGTATCTGACGAAAAAGGAAGCCGACGAACATGACAAGATGCTCGATATTGCGCTGGCGCTGGCCGGTTTCATTGAAAAGGCCGACAATGTTACGCTGGATGAGGAGACCCTGGAGGAGCTGACCATCCACCTCTCCCGAAACCGCAGCGACGTCATGCGCATCCTGAAAGGCCTCAAACCGAGCCCCAAGCCCGAACCCGCGGCGGATCCGGCGGAAAAAAAGGAAAAGCTCATCGACATCAAACAGAAGGGCGGGAAAAAAGCCGCCGGCGCCAAATAGGCCGCCCGCCTGCGGGGCGGCGCCAGCTCCGCTCGGCGCCGGCATTTCAGCGCTGTGCGCTGGAAACCCTTTTGATATTCGCCCCAAATCTGCTAATATACATTCATTCAATTTTCGAGTTTCGATTACATGATGGATGGAGGTGTTCCCCGTCTGATGAAACTCGAAATTTGAGATGTTTATTCATCGGCTTTCGCGCCGCGACGACACCCGCTCCGAACCGAAGCCCCCTCTCCTGATGATCGCAGCCTTTTCGAGCACTGGATTTCGACCGCCTTCTGATCCCTGAGTCGACAGCAATATGGCATCACCTCCGGACCGGATACCTCCCTCAGATCTGCTGAGAGCCGCGCGGGTCGGAATATCGCCGTCAGATTCCGCCAAAATTATGAAAATATAAGCATTGTATCAACCGTGACACTCACGAATGGAGGATGAATCATGCCGATTTTCATGATGTTTGGAAAGTACACCGCTACCGCCATGGAAGGCATCAGCCCGGAACGGACCCACAAGGCGGTCGAGATCATCCAGGAACACGGGGGAAAGGTCATCTCCATGTACGCCGTGATGGGGGAGCACGACCTCGTCTTCACCCTTGATTTTCCGGACATG
>CAJXSA010000011.1 GCA_913060595.1 uncultured Ignavibacteria bacterium | reverse complement strand
CGCGTGAACCGCTATAGGGGTACAGGCTGTCCGGTCGGAGCATGATTTCGTAGCGATACACCTTGTGTTCACCAATCTCCTGCACAGTGACTTCACGCAGAACCGTGGTACCGATCGACTCCGAGAAGTCAGGGATGCTTGTGCGCTGCACCGCGTACCCGATGACGGTGATGTCGCCATCCTTGTCAAGCTTCATTTCGCTGACCCATGTATCACGCAATGCGGCTGCGCCGATGGAAAGTGTATCAAGCGTCTCGGTCCACAGCTCCGCGTTCAGCAGCAGCGTGTCGAGCGTCGTCGTCGCAGAACGAATCGCTGTCGATCGCTCTTCGAGCATGCTGATCTGGTCCACGATGATTTTCTGTTCTTCCATCTGCCGTTTGTCGAACTCCAGGGCGTTATTCAGGCCGCTGATCTCCGCCTGCTTCTGCAGTCCGATGACTGTGAGCGCTGTGACAGCGACAAAGAGCATGAGCAGAAGTAGGACGCCGTGCCATGCGAGCTTGAAGCGCTTCTGGCCGTCCATGATTTTCGCGGGAAGGACGTCAAGGCGATAGAAATGCTGATTCTTCGGCTGCAGCTCCTGCCAGGCGAGCGCAATCGGAATCAGGTAGTTGTTCATATCCTTGAGAATGTCCTTGTCGTCCGAGTTGCCGACGCGCAGACGCTTCAGGGAATGGAACACGACGTCGGGATTGTTCTCGAGAATCTCCTCCTTGAGGCCGATTTCCTCCGCTTTCCCGCTCAACACCACCTTGTCGGGATTCATGTACCCCGCGCTTTCCGCCGTGAGTTCGATGCGATTGTACAGCGTGGAGACCAGGTGCGCATCGTGGGCGCCCTGCTGAATCGCAGGGGCGATGTACTCGATGTCATGGCCGCGCAGGACGAAGAAATGCGTCACATCGTCGTCGACGTGATAGACATGCACGATCTCTTCCTTATCGGCACGGAAGTGCACGCGCACCATGTTGATAAGCGCGACTTCATTGCTCGTCACGGTGCTGATGCGCGTCGGGCGACGTTCGTTGCCCTGCGGCGCGCTGCAGATTTCTATCAGCGGACTGTCTTCCGCACGCGCAATGGCGAGAACCTGTTTTTCCCCTGCCTTGGTGAATGCGAGCGCACGTTTGTCCAGCTCGACATTCAGGGATTTCTGCACCTCGTCGACGACCTTCGTCCGAATTTTCGACGGTGTATCTTTTTTGTCCACCGGCAGGAGAAGCGTTCGGACATACGGCACCTCGAAACCGAGCGCTATTGTCGCACGCGGCTGATAGTGCGTGGCGATGAATTCCCGTATCGAGCTGAAATCGATGTTTTCTTCGGTGGAGGTTTCACTCTCCGCCGATCCGACATCATCAAAGGGATTGTCCTTCGATCCGCCTCCTTCCGCTGCTTCCTCCTCGAGATTGGACGAAAACTGCTTGACAGGCAGCGGCATGGATGCGAGATCCATGACATTGAGCTTCAGTCCCGTCCTGCCCAGTACCGCGAGGCGCAGCATTGCGCCTTCGATGGACAGTCCGATGCAAATCTGTTGTGGCCGTACCGGTGTGCTCATAAGCGTGTGCGGACGTGGAACATCAATTGACCTGTTTGTTGATCAACTGCCTGAGCCGCTTTTTATTGTTCGCGTAATTGAGGGCTTCATCGATGCTGATGACATTGCTGCGATACAGACGGTAGAGATCCTGCTCCATGGTGATCATGCCGAGAGCGCTGCCCTCGGTGATCATCTGGTATATCTCGCCGGTGTTCCCGTTCTTGATGGCGGCGCGCACCGACGGGGTCACGAGAAGCACTTCTTTCGCCAGTGTGCGCTTCTTGTCGACGGTGGGCACGAGCTTCTGCGAAACGACGAGTTTCAGAACATCTGCCAGGCGGTTTCTTACGCGGTCCTGCTCCTCGGGCGGAACTTCGCCGATGATGCGGTCGAGTGATTCGACCGCGGACGACGTGTGCAGCGTGGAAAACACTTTGTGACCGGAATCGGTGATTTCCAGCGCGGCCATGATGGTCTCAGGATCGCGCATCTCACCGATGATAACGATATCGGGATCCTGACGCAAAGCCTGCACGGTGCCGTCCTTGAATGAAAGGACATCGCGCCCCACCTCACGGTGGCGGATGACCGAGCGCTCGGGTGAGTGCACGTACTCGATCGGCGCGCCGATGATGATGATATGCGCGTCGACGGAATGGTTGTTCGCATCGATGATGGCATCGAGCGTCGTGCTCTTTCCCGAGCCCGTGATTCCCGTGACGAGAATCAACCCTTCCTTCGTGTTCTTGAGGTTGACGATATTCGTGATATTCGGATGGAAATTATAGCTGCTGTACGGGCGGATTTTTGCCGTGATGGCGCGCATGTTCATGCCAACCGCGTCGAGATCGAAGTACGCGGTGCCGCGGTAGCGGAAGCGTTCGCCGTTTTCCTCCACGTGATACGAGAAATCCAGACTCCTCCGCTCGATGAGCGTCTCGCGCTGTCGCGGCATGACCAGGGACTGCACGAGCACGTCCGCCAGCGGCGACGGCAGCGTGGGCAAGTCTTTCTGAGGAAGCTTGTTCCCGTGCACGCGAAGCCAGATTTCTCCCCTTGTGCCAAAACTGCCGAGATCGATATCGGATGCGTCAAGCTCGCGCATGCGCGCGAGTATCTTCTCATAAAACAACCGAAGCACCTGTATCGCCTTGTCGTCTATGCTCTCGAGCTTTTTCGCGATATACTCCTGCTTCTCCGTCCCGAAGTAATGCGGGGGCATGTCGCGCACCACGAATTCCAGCACCTTCATGGCGTTCGACACGATTTTTTCTGAGATAACGGGGGCCTGCGAAGCACGTGAGGGTGCCTCTGTGCGGCGAGCGGTGGGTGCGGGGGCTGTGACGGGATCCTGACTCATGGCAATATCTTGCGTTTGTTCACAGATTCAAATGCGATTTGGCGCTCTTTTCTCAACCTGTGCTTGATGTTTTTCTCAGGATTCATTGAAATATAATCATTTAATTCAACCAGGGGAAGAGCCGTACGTAAAAAAAGAGAAAATTTCTTTCGCGTGCTTTTCATCTCATCCGGAGATTATTCGTAGTACTTGTAGATTTCGACATCGAGCAGACCGAGGTTCGCCAGCACGGTTTGCAGGGTCAGATAACTGTATTTGATCGAGGGATTTCCGTTGACGTGCACGTTTGTCACCCCCGTCGTCGACTTGCTCCCCACCCATGTGGTACCGAGTATTTGCGGATTTCCGCTTCCTCCCAACTCGATAGTCACGTCCCCGGCAAGGCACAGAATGATGCCACTCCACTGGATGTTCCCGCTCAGCTGCATTTTGCCATCGACGACGAGAATTCCTGCGCCTGTTATGGTGCCGTTCCACTCGAGATCTCCGGGCACATGAACGATTTCCGGTGCTGCCAGCGTCCCGAAGACGGCATTGTCGGCGTATTTTCCTGCAGGCAGTGTCCTTGTGGCAAGGCCAGCGTAAAAGTCGCGCAGGACCTGGAGGTTCTTCGTGTTGAATGTTCCGACCGAGGGAGTTCCACCTGAGCCATCTATGTTCTTGTGGATTTTCGGATCGAGATTCTTGATGATGTCATCGGCAATCTTTCCGCTCTGCAGCCCCATGCCGCTTACCGCGGGAGCGCTTCCCATCGTTTTCCCGTCGGGCATGTAATCTCTGCCATCAATGAGGAAAGACTTTCCATCGTTGTCGAATTCCACAGAATCCCCGAAAATGGTAAGTGCACTTTCCACGTTGGGGAAAATCGAACTGAGTTTCGCTTCCACGATGGAGCGGTGGGTAACCCCATTCACGGTGCCGGCGGATAGGATGCGCACACTGTCGAGTCCGATATCGACGATGCGCACCGATACCGTCCCTCCCGCTACCGGCAGGTTGGAGTAGCCCGCCCGCCAGGTCTTCTGCTTGCGCAGCACGGAGACAGCCTTGTTGACACCACTGCGGCTGACATTCAGCGCCTGCTCGCGCTCGAAAAGGTCTGCCGTGGTCTCATTCGAGAAATTCCATCCTCCCATGATACCCAGCACGGATATCGAAAGAAGCAGGGACGAAAGCGCGACGATGATGAGCGATTGCTGGCCCATGTCAGTCCTCCTACAGGTTCTTGGGAGAGACGGTGAATTCGTTCACGGAATACTGGTATGCGTTGTCCTCTTTCATTTTGCTGCGCAGACGCAGCGTCACCGCAACGGCCCGAATATCCTCGAGCGTGGTTGTTTCGGACAGCGTGCCATAGCTGTCTGTCTTGAAATAACGGAATCCGAAGCCGACGAGCCCGAAATCGTATCCCGGCTGCTTGCGACCATTGACGATGCGGTACAGAAGCATTTTTTTCGTCGTCGTCGTATTCTCACCGGAGAGCTCCTCACTCGTCGTGTAGACCGTGGTTCCGCTGACCGTTGACGTACTCGTCGTGGTGGTGCTCGTGCTTGTGGTGGTCGTGGTGCTCACTGCGGAAGGATCGAGCGCGAACGCATATCCGACGGTATCGATTTTCCCGTCGTTGTCGAGGTCCGATCGAAAGACGAACACGCCGGGCGTCGCCCGGAGTATGGGAAGCGAATCGCATCCGTATCCGACCTTGCGCAGATCGTGCCGCAGGGTCGACGTTATGTCGCTCATCTCCGTCTGTGCGGTGATTTTGTTCGTCGATTCTATCTGCGACTCCTGTCGCTCGCCCATGAACACGGTGAAGTTCAGAATGATCATTCCGGCGATGATCACTGATCCGATGATGTCGAGGTGGCTGCTCATGATAGGCTCTTTTTAATGTGTTGCGAGATATGACATTGTGACGGTGTCCTCGGAGAACTCGTTGCTGATCACCACGGTGACGAGTTTTGACCAGGTCCGCGACCAGCTGGAAACAGTGGGATTGGTATCCGAAACGTAGCGCACATCGCAGGTGACGGTGAAACCCCATGTCCCCCAAAGACATTTCGGAGTTGCGGTCGTCGGTGCGGTTCCATCCGGAGGGCTCGTGAACACCTTCTTGTGGAAGTCGTCCATGTCGTTGTAGCCGGGATAGCTTTCCCAGGAACCGGGGCCGCAGGCCGTAAGGTCCGTGAGCTTCACGATCTTCTTCGTATTGAATACCGCATCAAAAGGTTTTTCCTGTATTTCCTCGATGATCGAGCGTCCTATCGCGATGGCCTGCTGCGTATACGTGTTCGTGTCGAGCACGTCTTCGTTCTGGAAGTTCAGTCCGCGAAAATTGAGCATGACCATGCCGAGAAGCATGAACGCCCCGATTGTCAATGCCATTTGTCCTGTATTCATGTCAGATCTCCTTGAAGGACACGTGAGAACACGGGATGCACGCGGTGCGCATCGCGACACGCAGCGATCCGTCGCCGCTGCCGCAAAGTGAAAATACCTTCTGTGCGGCGGTACCGCATGACAGTTCCATTACATTCACATTACAATCTTGTAAGTCGGTTCGAGGTTTCATGTGCATGCTCCGGATCAGTCGGACATGGTGGCGGAGATGACTTCAGCGACGCAGGTCACGCCTTCCTTGACGCGCTCACGCGCCGAGGCACGCAGCGTGAGCATGCCCTGGCTGATGGCGATGCGACGCACTTCGTCCTCATCGATCTCCTCGCCGGATTCAAAAATGGCTTTGCGAATTTCCTTCGAGAAGAACAGCGCCTCATGAATTGCCGCCCGGCCCTTGTAGCCCTTCACGCAGGCGCTGCAGCCGACGGGTTCGTAGAACGTCGTGGTTTCGATTTCCTCGTCGGTGAAGCCCACATTGTGCAGCTCGGCATGATTCAGCTCTTTTGCCGGACGCTTGCACTTGTTGCACAGCCGTCGCAGCAGGCGCTGCGCGACGACGAGATTGATGGCGTAGGCAATCAGGAAGGGCTCAATGCCCATCTTGAACAGTCGGGTGACGGCGCTGGGGGCGTCGTTCGTGTGGAGCGTAGAAAACGTGAGGTGACCGGTGTTGGCGAGTTTGATCGCGATGTCGGCCGTGCTCTTGTCGCGCATCTCACCGACCATGACGATATCGGGATCGTGACGAAGGATGGCACGGATCGCGGCCTCGAAGTCGACCTTGTGCGAGATCTTGATCTGACGGGCTCCGTCGATGACATACTCGACCGGATCTTCAACCGTCAGCACGTTCACCTGAGGAGTGATTACCGAATAGAGCGCAGCGACGAGCGTGGTACTTTTGCCGCTTCCCGTCGGTCCGGTCAGAATGACCATGCCCTGCGGCTTGCTGATCGATTCCTGGAACCAGTCGAAGGCTTTTTTCTGAAAACCGATTTTCGCGATGTCCTTGATGACTTTGCGACTGTCGAGAACACGGATGACGATGCTCTCGAATTTCTGCTGGTACTCGGAACCGGCGATCGGCAGAACGGAGACGCGAAAACGGATGACCGTGTTGTCTATGGTGCGCTGAATGAAGCCGTCCTGCGCCGCGTCACGCTCGAAACGGTCGATGTTCATGCTCCGGTCCTTGACCACCGCGAGCACCGCCTCGGGGCGCGTTCCCTCCACCTTGTTCCATACGGCGAGCTTGCCGTCGACACGGAAATGGAACTCCGTGACTGTGCGCGTGGTCGGGAAAATGTGAACGTCGCTCACCCCCTTGCGCACCGCCTCGACGAGGCAGCCCTCGAAGAGGTTGACGAGCATGGACTTGTTGATTTCCTGATCGAGTTCCGCCTCGTCGATATCCGATCCGCCCTCCATATCGGATTCTTCGAGCTCGGCTTCCATGTCCTTGATCGATTCGAGGAAAGCGTTGTCACCGCGGAGGATGTTGTCGATATGCGACTGCAGCTGCTTCTGCTCCGCGTAATACACTTCGTACTTGAGCGCACGGAAGAAATTCGCGATGCGCGGGATGTCGCGATGAATGGGGATGGACGAGATGAGCACCAGCTTGTCGGGCGTGCGGCTGTCGAACTGCAGTGGCAGCGTGCGCGCCTTGAACAGCACAGCACGCTGTTCCTGCGTGAGCGATTCAATCATCTGTTTGATGAGATTGATGCGCCGCTCTGTCATCGCTTCGTCGATCTTCAGCGTCTTGAACGCGTAGATGCGAGCGACTTCCGAAAACACGGTATGGTGATCGAGCTTGTACTCGTCGACAAGTATCTCCGCCAGGCTGCGATGCCGGCGTCCGGCTTCCTTCTCCTTTGTCGTCAGCGCCTTCGAGACCGTCTCCCGGTCTACGATGCCCTTGTGGAGAAGAGCAACACCGACTTTATCGATCTTTCTTTCGAGCAAGGAAGCTGCGGCATCCATGATACGCCTTTTTCAGAGAATGAATGACAGGACCGGAAACAAGAATCATATACGGAAGAAACTCACCCATGCCTGGTGCGCTCTTGGGTTTGATCACCGCCGTTTCGGAGGATACGATTGTGATGGCCGTCATGACGATCATGATGATCATGGCAACCCACAGCTGCATGAAATCAACCACCGACTTGAGCTTGTACGTTGTCTCGCGTTCGTAGTAATTGGCGAGCTGCAGGGACGTCTCCCGCACCATGCCCGTCTCCGCACCCGCATGAAAGCGTGACAACGCGGTCTTGGTGAACACGCCGGAGGCTTCGAAGGACTCATGCAGTCCCTTTCCATGCTTGAGCATCATCGGGATGGTGGTCGTCTTGATCTGATGCTCGAAATAACTGTTCCCCGTCGCTTCCGCTGCGGTCTTGATCACATCGATGTTCTCCCCGGAGCCGCTGTAGAGCGAATAGAATACGCGGCAGAACACCTCGATCGCGGTTTTGTGAATCAGTCCACCCATCACCGGGATGCGGAAGGACACCTTGTCCACCCAGCGCCGGCTCTTCTCATTGGTGAAAAGCATGAACACCCCCACGCCGGCACCAATGATGGCGATGATGAAGAACAGTATATTCGCAACCAGCCAGTCGGAAAACTCAAGCGTCGCCTCCGTCATCGGCGGCAGTTCGATGCCGTACTTGAGGAACATGCGCGCGGTTTCCGGGAAAATGTACGCGACGTAGAATATTGTGGCGAGAATGAGCAGGACGAGCGTGATCATCGGCATCAGCATGGCACTCTTCATGCTTTTCTTGAACTCGAGCCGGCGCTCGAGAAACTTGGCCGTGGAGTCGTACATCTCGGCCATGGCGCCGCTCTTGGAGGCAAGTCCGAGCATCTTGGAGGTGAACTTTCCGAGCACCGGTTCATATTTCTGAAACACACGCTCACTCTCCGCTCCTTTGCGAAGATCCGTGTTGATGTCTTTCAGCGTCTCGCGAAGCGCCTTGTTGTCGATATCATTTGAGAGAAGGTTCAGCACCTCGTTGAAGGGAAGTTTTTCCCGCAGCAGATCGGCGCTCAGACGCACGAAGGTAATAATATCGGTGATTGGCGGTTTGCCCATGCTCACGGCAATTTTCTTCCGCACATACACCACCTTGTAGCCCATCTGGGTCAGGGCGTTGTCCACCTCTCCCTTGGAGTAGGCTTTCTGTTCGCCCTCGATGGTTTTTTCTCCCTTTGTCGCCTTATAGACGAACACGGTGCGTTTCTCGAGCTTGTTCAGCTTGAACGCGCGTCCCTTCGAGAGATCCTGGATTTTTTTCTTGGCTTCAGCGGCGTTGCTGGCCGAAATCGTCCCCTGAATCATCTTGCCTGATGGGACGACGCCCTGGAATCTGAAATCCGCCATGAGATCCTTCCTTCTTGTTGTTTTCTTCCGGAACCGCGGGAGTCGTTCGGCCACGGACTCCTCTCTACGGCCACAGGGTAAGATAGAATGCCATCCTTAACACAGCCTTAATTGCGAATTACAAACGAGAAAGAATTTTCCATGCGCACCGGGCGTGGTCCGCACGAGCAGGCAAAAAAAACCGCCGTCCCTGAGGACGGCGGCTCTATTCGCGACTGCCGGGCAGTGCGCGATGTCACAGTGAGGGTTTACCAGCCGGCGTAGGCGACCTGGACGCGAAGATCATCCGTTGTGGCCGTCATGTCCACGGTAATGGTAACTGTTTTCGTCGCATCCGTCGCTGATGTACCCGTGATAACGAAGTCGTCTCCAGCAGCAGTGGTGATGGAGTAGGAACCGTTGACGTTCGTGCCGGCGCCAGTACCGTCGTCGCTCATTCCGCAATCCTCAATGTCAATGCCGTCGAACGCGTTGTTTCCGCCACCGAGCATGGTCGGCTTGCGATAGAAGCCCTGGGCTGCCGCTGCGATGCGGAGACAATCCTGGGTGAGGGCGTCCTTGTTCGCCTGCTCAGCATTGGTACCGAAGATGTTGATACCGACGACGACCGCGATACCGACGATGATGACACCGAGAACGATGAGAAGAAGCTGTTGCGTACCCATAATGTAACTCCTGTAAGAATGTGAAGAGAGTGAGAGAGAGTTAAGACTGCAAACCGTGTTGGTTCTTTGTTCGAATTTCTGATGTGCAATCTAGCAGGCCATTCTTACAAACGGCTGAATCCAGCATTACAAGAAAGAAAGGAAATGATGGAGACGGAGAGGAAGGAAGATGCGTGCACATAATACCATAAGGTATTATGGTATTACACTCCGCTATTCCGCATAGGAAGGGTGATGGTGAAGGTGCTGCCCTGCCCCGGTTCGCTGTCGACGGTGATCGTACCCCCGTGATTCTTGACGATCCACTTGACAAGGTACAGCCCGAGTCCAGTGCCCTTGGCGCTGCTCGAGGCGCTGTCGTTGACGCGGTAAAAGCGCTCGAACAGACGGGGAATTGCCTCACGCGGGATGCCGATGCCGCTGTCGCGTACACAGACAGCGACCATGTCCCCTTCCCTGCGCATGAAAAGTTCGACGTTGCCGTTTTTCCGGTTGTATTTCACGGCGTTGTCGATGAGGTTGAGCAGCACGCGGCGGATGCGCAGCGGTTCGGCATCGATGAAGGCTTCGAAGCAGCCTCCCAGCGTGAACGTGATGTCGGCCTGCGCCGCGAACATTTCCGCCTCATCGGCGATTTCCTCGACCAGTTCGCCAAGATCGACGGGCTGAAGTTCGATGGGACGTTCCCCGATCTCGGTTTTCGCGATCAGCAGAAGGTCGTCGAGAATGCGCGACAGACGCATGATTTCCTCGAGGAGGCTGCCGAGCAGCTGCTGGTACTCTTCCGGACGTTTCGTGTTTCGCAGCGCGAGTTCCACCTCACCGCGCATGATGGTCAGCGGCGTGCGCAGCTCATGTGATGCGTTGGCGGAGAAGTTCTGAATCTGCTCGTACGCCGTCTGCATGTTCTCGATCGTGCTGTGCACGCTGTGCATTTTCGTCTGGAAATCCATTTCCGCGTCCGTGCCCTGCATGTCCGCCAGGGCCTCGGCCCTGTTCCCCGATCTCTTCGGATGCAGCTCCTGGGAAATTATCCAGCCGATGGTGAACGCGAAAAACAGCCCTGCGGGCACAAAGAGAATGCCGATGCCGGTGAGGTTGAAGGAGGGGAACTGCTGGGTAAAGACAGTGACGACGATGAGAAAAATGAATACGAACGCCCCGAAGATAGTCGAGCCGTACAGAAGTATTGCCTTGTGCCGGGGACCCGGCTTCATTCCTCGTCGTCCTTGAGGATGTAGCCGACTCCGCGAATGGTGTGAATCAGCTTGACGTCGTATTCGTCGTCCACCTTCTTGCGCAGACGCGTCATGTACACATCAAGCACATTCGTTCCGGTGTCGAAGGTGATTTCCCAGATATGCTCGATGATGGCAGAACGCGTGAGCACGGTGTTCTTGTTGCGCAGCAGGTATTCGAGAAGCTTGAATTCCTTCACGGTCAGATCGATGACAGATCCGTCGCGTTTGACGACATGCTGTATCTGATCGAGCTCGAGTGAATCCGCGGTGAGAACGTTCGTCGGTTTTTCCATCTGCGCACGCCGGAGCAGCGACCGCACACGGGCGATGCATTCCGCGAGTGCAAACGGCTTGGTCAGATAGTCATCTGCACCGATGTTCAGCACCTCGACCTTGCTCTCAAGCTGGCCTTTCGCTGTGAGGACAAGCACAGGGGTGGTTTTTTCCTTCCGCAGTTCCTTGAGCACCTCGACCCCGGTTTTTTTCGGGAGCATCAGATCGAGGATGATGACATCGTAGCTTTCAGTGAGTGCGAGAAATAGTCCCTTATCCCCGTCCTGCGCAGTGTCAACAGAAAAGAGCTCCTCCTCGAAACCTTTCTGGAGGAACTGGGAAACCTTGATTTCGTCTTCGACAATGAGAAGTCGCATGGCAGCCGCTATCGTGTTGCATGAACCGCGAGTAGTTTACTGCAACCGCAGACAACTTGCAAATGCGCGGGAATGGTACCGACGGGATGCGTTCAGGCGGGCGGGCCGGAATCAACCGGGATGGAGAATGAGAAGGTGGAGCCGCTTCCGACAGTGCTTTCCACCCATATGCGCCCCTGATGCTTCTCGATGATGTCGCGGGCGATTGCAAGACCGAGTCCCGTGCTCCGTTCGCTCCCTGTCGGTTTCACGCTCGTGGTGCTGAAAGCCTTGAAGAGGCGGTTCTGTTCCTTCTCCGGAATCCCCGGGCCGTGGTCTCGGACAGAGAAAACAATCTCCGTATCGTCATACTGATAGGTCACATCGATCACGGCACCTTTGAAGGAGAACTTGATCGCGTTGTCGAGCAGATTGGACATCACCTGTTCGATGCGCGCGCCGTCGACGACAACGGAAGGCACCTGTTCCGGCCGATGGAGGGATATGTCGACACCTTTCTGCCCCGCGGCGAATTCCTGCCGCTTCAGGACGTTATCCACGAGGGATGCAAAATCCGTTGCCTGCCTGTTGAGTTCGAGTTTCCCTGTCTCGATTTTGTGCACGTCCAGCAAGTCGTTGATCATCTGCACCATGTATGTGCTGCTGGACTGTATGGCGCTCAGTATGGTGCGCTGCTCGTCGTGCAGATTCTCGCTGTTATCCTGGAGGAGGAAATCGCTGTATCCTTCGATGAGATACAGTGGGTTGCGCAGGTCATGGGCCGCCATGCCGAGAAGCATGTTCTTCTGCTCGTTGAGCTGCTTGAGCTTCTCGTTGTTTTTCTCCACTTCTTCCTGCACGGCTCGCAGTTTCTTGTTCGCCTGCTCGAGTTCCCTGTTCTTCTCAACGGCATTCTCGTACGTCGAGAGCAGAAGATCTATGATCTGTATGCGCTCAGAAGTCAGGTAATGCTTCTTGTTGGCGAAGTAGATCTCTATTCCCATGCCCGTGCGCATGCGCGTACGTACATCCATGTTTATCAGGATGTACTTGATGCGTGAGAGCAGTGCTTCTTCGCTGTACGGTTTGTTCAGAAAGTTGTCCGCGCCGCTTTCGAGCCCCTTAATGATATCCTGCGGATCGGACAGCGTCGTGAGCAGAATGACGGGGATTTCCTTCAGTTCATCACTGGTCTTGATCGCGGTGCAGAATTCATACCCGTCCATTTCAGGCATCAGCACATCGCTGATCACCAGTGTCGGACGTCGCTGACGTATGGCTTCCAGTCCCTCACGGCCGTTGACGGCGAGCCGCACGGTGTATTCCTGCTTCTCAAGAATGTACTTGAGTTTCAGAGCCTGCGTGGGGCTGTCTTCTACGACGAGTATTTCTATGCCATTTGTCATGATCGTGCTGTTTCCTTGCAGATTCGGCTGCGAACTGTCAATCCTGTGCAGCGCTCTGTGCTCGACGCACAACGGCCTGCAACGCCGGGGATATTTCCTGCACCGGCAGGATGAATCGGGCGGCAGCGAGTTTGATCGCCTCACCCGGGATACCGTGAATCAGTGACGTCTCCTTGTCCTGGGCGATCGTGCAAGCGCCCGCGTCAAACAGTCTGCGCATCTCAGCCGCTCCGTCATTCCCCATTCCCGAGAGCAATACGGCAGCGCTGTGCGCGCCATACGCATCATGAATACTGGAAAACAGCCGGGCGATGGAGGGCTTGAATCCGTTCACGGATTCATCATCGGCTAACAGAATACGATGATCGGACCCCACAGTCAAGTGCCGGTCGTCTGATGCGAGATAGACGCTGCCGGGACGGGGGCGTACCCCATCCTCCGCGATGACGAAATCCAGTGGACATTGATCTGCGAGCCATCGCGCGAGCCCCCCCACGTACCCGCGTGCCATATGCTGCACGACGAGAATCGGCACCGGGTAATCAGGAGGCAAGGTCTGGAAAATGATCTGAAGGGCCTTGGTCCCGCCTGCAGAGGCACCGATCGCGACAACATCGATGCTGCATTCCAGCATCTCCTCCATCGGATCCGGATGAAAGACTTTCGGCAGCGACTCGAAACGTCCGCTGTCCCAGCGGCGCACGACCTTGATCTCGGACATCAGGCGAAGGGTTTTGGCGAATTCGTGCGCTTCTGCGGTGAACCCTGCCCCATCGGTTTGTTCCGGCATGGGCATGACGCTGAGAGCACCGATGTTCAGCGATTCGACGGTGTTCCGCATCCCGTGAAGCCTGTCTTCCGTACCAAAGACCACCATGGGCATTGGCTGCGTGTTCATGATACGCCGTGCGGTCTCAGCGAATGCAGCGTCCTCGATCGTCCCGTCGATTGCGACGATATCGCAGGAAACCGCGTGCAGCTGCTGAAGCACATCTCCCCCGTGAAGCGCGAGACGGACAACCGTAATCTCATCGCTTTGTGCGAGGACTTTCCCTATCTGCTCCGCCACGACCGGCGTTGACGCTATGACAAAGACACGTGTCATCAAATGAGGCGTGAAATCACTTCGAGGAGATTGCTTTGATCAAAACTGCTCTTGATAATATACGCGTTGGCGCCGACATCGAAGCCGCGTTCCCGGTCTTCCTTCGATTCAAGTCCCGTCACGAGCACGACCGGAAGCTCGCGCAGTTTTTCATCCCTGCGAATGGCTTCTGTCAGCTCAAATCCGTTCATGCGCGGCATTTCCACATCCGATACAATAATATGGTATTCGTCCTCACGCAGGCAGGTCAGGGCATCGATGCCGTCGACTGCCGTGTTGACGGTGTACCCGCTCGAAAGCAGTATGTCATGCAGCAGCACGCGCGATGTGATGGAATCGTCTACCACCAGCACATGCGTACTGCGCTTCTGTGTCGTTTCCTCGCGCACGGTGTTCGAACGCGCCGCTGTGCTGCGGGCGCTGTCGAACAGATCGGGGATATGAAGAACGGGAACGAGTTCCCCTGTACTGAGCAGACTCGCACCCGATATGGTCCGTACACGAGCGACCGGGGGCGGAAGCGGCTTGACGACGACATCCTGCTCCCAGAGGACCTCATCGACTTCGACGCCAAGATAGGTCCCGCCCAGCGAGAGGACGAGAAGTGTCATCTGTGACTGCTCTTCCCGCTTGGCTGCGGATGGCATCGCCAGCATCTCGTCGAGTCGCTGCACGGTCACGGGCTTGTCCCGGTATTCGATCACCGTCTTCCCGTCGAGAAGCCCCAGGTCCTCGCGATGTATCACCATTCCCTTGTCCACATGCTGCAGGGGAACGATGTACATGCGTCCTGAACTGCGCACAAGAACACCGCGCGCATTGGAGAGGGACACGGGAAGGGACATGACAAAACGCGTACGCTTCCCTTTCTCGGTGACGACATACAGTTCACCGCCGAGTGAAGCTATGTTTTCACGGACAACGTTCAGTCCCACGCCGCGCCCGGATATATCCGTGATCATCGGACTGGTGGAAAGTCCCGAATGGAAAATCAGTTCCAGCGCCTCCCGCTCACTCAATGCTGCCGCGGCCTCCTTCGTGAGTATCCCCTCCTGCACGGCCCTGTCACGGATGCGCACGTGGTCTATGCCGCGTCCGTCGTCCTGCACAACGATCTCGACGCGATTGTCCTGCGCGACCGAAATATTGATGGCGATACTTCCCTGTGCGCTCTTCCCCGACTTGAGACGCACAGCCCCTTCCTCGATGCCGTGATCGAGACTGTTGCGCAGCAGATGAACGAGTGGATCCTTCAGCATTTCGAGGATGCGTTTGTCGATGCGAATATCGTCGCCGGTCACTTCGAACTGCACGTCCTTTTCCAGGTCCCGCGCAATTTTCCGAACCATGGGAGCAAGTGTGTCCGTGAGGAGCGCGAACGGAAGGAGCAGCAGCTGTTTGGCCTGATCCATCATGGTGTCGGCCAGGGTGTCCATGATGTACATCGTGCCCCGGCCATCCTCGATGGCTTTTCCCACGGATGACTCGACACCCTCTATCTGCCGTGCGGTCCATTTCATGAAATGCTGGAGCTTCTCATACTCCTCTGACTGCTGGGGGGGAATTCTGGACGCCTCCCCGGCGCCGCGCACCTGCTCGAGCGCGCGCTGGCGAAATTTCTGGTATTCCCGTATCCACTCCCGGCACTGGTCCATCACCAGTCGCAGGTCTGACGCAGAGCGGCCGATCATGTATTTGACCGAGCTGAGTTCTTCCGTCTGCCTGTACAGGGCATCAAGCTCAGCGATTGAAACGCGCACCGTGTCACGCACGACGTCCCTTCCGTTCCTGCTGCGCCTCGACGGGGAGTTCCCTTCCTTCTCTTCCTTCTCTCCCTTCCCGTTTCCGGCATGCGGTGCGAGCAAGGTCCCCTCTTTTTCGCCAGCATCCGTGTTCTTCACAGGAAGTGCGCGCTGATCTGATGGGAGCGATGGATCCTCAATATGTGGCGCGCTGTCTTGTCCGCCGCTTTCGGGTGAGGCCTCCGCAACGGGCCGTGAGTCAACGGGAGCTGCAGGTTCCGGGCGCACTTCCTCCGAATTCGCTTCTTGCTGCGTCCCCGTGTTTTCGCACATCTCAGGTGGCAGGGAGGGCATCGGCAACGTTTCCAATCGGTCCCTGCTGAGCACTGCGCTTTCCGCCTTCAAATCGTCGGCCAGACTCTGCAGGCGCGGTTCTGTCGTGGAGTATTCTTCCTCCGATTCGAGGAGTTCCTCGAGCAGATCCATGGCCTTTTCGAGCAGGGAATAATGAGCTCTGGTCCTTGAGGACGGTTCTTTCTTCCATGCAGCGAGAAGGCTCTCCATCCCCTGACAGAGGGCCTCTATATCCGCACGGTTGATCGCGCGGGCGGCTCCCTTGAGGCTGTGTGCCTCCCGAAAGATCAGTTCGATGACGGCGACGGGGTCACTGTCATCCTGCTCGATCTCTGCCAGTCCGGTGCGGATGGTGCGGAAATGTTCATCCGATTCGATGGCAAAGGCCTCGCGAAGTTTTTCGAGAAATTCGGCTTCATTCATCAGCGTCTTTCTCCGCTCGATCAGAGATTATAGCGCTCAACGAAGCGCTGGAGGCGCGTGCCCAGTTCTTTCAGGTTCTGTGCGGTGAGCTCGACCTGGTGAATGGACTCCACGTTCTGCTCGCTCGCAGCCTTGATGTGCGTGATCGCTGTCGTCACCTGGTCGAGGCCGACGACCTGCTCCTTCGCAGACGCTGCGATCTGCAGCATGCTCTCGGCTGTTTCATTTATGCCGCTCATAACTGTCTGAATCGCTTTCCCGGAAACCGTGCTCAGCTGTGCCCCGTCCTCTGCGAGTTTTGTGCCGCGTTCGGCGACCATCACTGCAGACGCGGTGGCCTTCTGCGTGTCGACAAGTATCGAGCGCACCTTGCCGGTTGCCTGCTTGGACTGCTCGGCATGATTCCTGATTTCCTTCGCCACCACCGTGAATCCTTTCCCGTAGTCCCCGGCTTTCGCCGCCTCGATCGCCGCGTTTACCGCGAGGATATTCGACTGCTCGGCGGGATCATTGACCGACGTGACGATATCGCCGATGGCCTGGCTCTGTTCGCTGAGCTTGATGATGCTCTCTGCGATCCCCCGCATCTGCTCGCGGATGTTCTCCATGCTGGAAATGCTCTGTTCAATGGAATCGACACCGTCGCGCGAGACGCGGAGTGTCTGCTGCGTATTGTCTGAAATCGTTTTCGCTTTCTGATTTGACAGCTGGGAAGCCTGCTTGACCTCGATCAGCGTTGCCGCGGTCTCATTCACCGCTGACGCTGTTTCGCGCGCACCCGCGGCGATCTGCACCATGGTGGATGACAGCTCGGCGGTGGCCGAGGCGAGCACATTGATCCCCTCGATCATTTCACGGGTCTGCGTGCGCAGGCGATCCACCATCGTGGACAGCGCCTTGCCGAGCACATCCTTCTCTGAGAGCGGCGTGATTTCCACGGTCAGATCACCGTCCGCGATGCGCGCTGCCACCTGTGCCTCGTGATCGGAGTTGGCACGAAGTTTTTCAAGCGTTTTCAGGAGTTCACCGACCTCGTCTTTGCGTTCGGTGGTGATGGGCACGGTCGTGTCACCCTGGCCGAGCCTGTCGGCAATCATGGTCGCATGACGCAGTGGCTGGGATATCTGCCGGGATATCACCGTTGCGAAAAAGATGACAAGAGCGATGCCGATTCCGAATATGATAATGCGCCCGAACATGGCCGTGTCTTCGATGGCTTCGATCTGGTTGCGGGATGCTTCAAAGAGATTTTTCAACTCGTACGAGAACACATCGATGGAGCTGTGGAATGTTTTTCCGTTTTCTTCGAGAGAGGGACGTATGCTCTCGACGGCGGCGCGGTCTCCACGTTCCAGACTCGCGATGGCAGAGGCGGTCAGCTGCGCGTACTCTTCGTGCACGCGCGAAATTTTCAGGAATTGCTGCTGCGCGTTCTCGAGAACGGCGCGCAGGTTATCGTCATGAATGCCTGCTTTCGTCCGCTCGAATTGCGTGCGGCTGCGAAGCAGTGTCGCCTCAACCTTCTGCAGCTGATCTATAAAATCATCTCTTGTCTCTGAAAACGTTTTGCCTGATGACTCGACATTCGCATTCGCGAGAATCTCCCCGAACAGCATCCGTTCGCGCATGAGTTCGCTCACGAGCTCACTGCCGCCCTGGTTAAGGGGTACCTGCGAGGTGAACACCGACTCGTATTCGACGAGGGACCGAGACGACTGGAGGTTCTCCACCGCGATCAGCGTCAGGAGAAATGCGATGACGACACCGAAACCGATGAAGAGTTTGTATCGTGTTTTGAGGTTAACGAACCATTTCATAGCTGCACCTGTCTGTGCTGTTCAAATTGGTGACGGTCTGAATCCGTCTTTCCCGACTCCCCGAGTTCCGCGATCTCAGCGACGATCGTGTCCATATCCAGGAGGAGGACGCGGTCCGCGGAGACCCCACGGATGAATCGCCGAGTCGCAGGATTCATCTCTCCGGGCAGTTCCCGAAGCTGCTCCATGCGCAGGCCGCGCATGCCCTGCACGATGTCCACCAGCAGGCCGACCTGAAAACGCGCATGACGCACGACCACGAGTCGATGCATGGTGGTCAGTTCGGATGCCGGGATGTTCAGGATGCGTTTGAGGTCGACGACGACGAAAAGCAATCCTCTGTTGCTGGATATGCCGAGTATCTGTTTCCCCATATGCGGCAGGGCGACCAGGTTCTGCATGGGAATCACTTCCTCGATCTGGCTGCAGGGCATGCCGTACGTGTCACTCCCGAGGGAGAATTGCAGCACATCGACCCGCTCGCCCGCGCTCTCACCATTGAGCGGAACACCACTGGCATACAATTCCGCACGCCTGCGCAGTATGTCCTTCCCTGTTGCGTCCTCAGGCTGCTGAAGGTTTTCCAGCGTCGCACGAACCGTCGCAAACATCTGATGTATATGCTCCCAGCCGGATACTGCATCCTGCACTGGTGTTGTCGTTCCGCCTTTCATTGTTCACCCAGCATTGTCCTGATAATCTCCATCATTCGCCGGGCTGTGAGCTCTCCATGGTCGATCACGACATCCTGATCGCAGCAGCCCTGCAGCAGATCGAGCGCATTGCGCAGATGCCGGTTTGCGCGGGCCTGCTCCCCGATGTGCCGGTACAGGCTCCCCAGCGCAAAATGCGCGGAGATGTACCCGTGATCAAGGTAGAGTGCGCGATGGAATTCGTCCAAGGCCGCGCTCGTCTCCCCGGTCTCACGCAGTATGGTCCCGTAAATGAAATGCGCCTCCGGATCCATTTTCGCCTGTTCCACCGCGAGCGCCGCGGTTGCACACGCCTCCTCCAGGGCCCCCTGATCGGCCAGCTTTCGCGCAAGGCCAAGGAGTTGTGATTCTCTGGCAGCTGCGGAAGCCGTTTCCGCTGCCGTCTCAGTCCCGGGGATCTTTCTGTCGACCGCAGGCGGCACAGCGGTTTCCGGAACTTCCTGCACCGCAGCCCTCGACGTTTCTCGCTGCTCGCGATTGCGGAACGGCAGAATCGAGGCGAAGGAACTCCTCCACTGGGACTCTGACGCACGATTTTCCGACGACTGCTGTCCTGCATCGTTCTGATGGGCCGGCCGGGACTGCGGCGTGTCCCCTTTCATCTCATTTTTTCGCATCGGAATGATATTTGGAATGCGTGGCTGTTTGATGAACAGCGTCGCATCGCCGAATCGGTTCCCTTCGAATCCCGCGTTGTGTATGAGCGTGGTTTCGGTGAGACTTGGGATGAGCCATCCGCCTTCGCGCACCGAGCGCCGAAACCCCTGCACGATATCCCGGATTTTGTCTTTCGTGAAGTACATCAGCACGTTGCGGCAGAAAACGATGTCGTACCCAGTGGGAAACTGGGCAGGCGCTTCGGCGAGATTGCAGTAGGAGAATTCCGTTCGATCCTGTATGTGCGGGACGACCTCGTATCGGCCGTCTTCCATGCAATGGAAATACCGCTCCATGATACCATCGGGGAGATCCCTGAAAGACCACTCCCGGTAGATTCCCGCCTCGGCGCGTGAAAGAGCGGCGGGATTGATGTCTGTCCCGTGTACGACATAATCCCAGTCTGGCCGGTCCCTGAGGAAAGAGTCCAGCAGGATGGCAAGCGAGTACACCTCCTCGCCCGTGCTGCATCCGGCACTCCATATGCGCATGGTGGTGTCACCGTGCTTTTCCTTTTTCTCGATCAGCTGCGGAAGGATATGCTCCTTCAGGATTGAAAACACCACGATTTCACGGAAGAAGTACGATTCCCCGATGGTCAGATGTTTCCCGAGCAGGCGCACCTGATCGGGTGTGACCTTCCCGCATGACAGCCAGTGCACGCACGCAGCGACATCCGCGAACCCCAGATCCCGTGCTGCCGGCTTGAGCAGCCGCAGCAGGTCGCTCCACTGGTGCTGCTGATAACGCAGGCCGAGCAGCGATTCGATGCGCTGAAGCGCTGCGGTGAGCTGCACCGCTCCTTCTGCTGGTATGTGAAGCTGTTCGGTTGACACCATCATATCCTTTCCTCTTGCACTGCCTGCTTCTTGTGCAGCGGCAGTACGTGCTCACGCGGAGCACGCAGACATGCATCGATATCGAGTACGAGCACCAGCTCATTTCCGTGCATCACGATGCGCTGAAATCTCTGCTCCCCGGCATGCAGGCAGTCGTCGGACGCACAGTCCGACTCCACGGGGGTGACAATCTCGTCCACATGATCGACGAGCAGTGCGGCCTCGTTCTGCGCTCCCCTTGCGATAATGAAGCTGTGCTGTTGATGTAGAGCAGTGCGCGTGCCGTTCATGATCATTCCACAGTCGATCACGGGCAGCACACGGCCGCGAAAGCTTATCAGTCCGGCGAGGTGCGCGGAGAGTCCGGGGGCTCCTCTCATCTCAAAAGCCGGGACGACCTCCGAAATCTGCGCAACCGGAAGGCCGAGATGTCTTCCCGCGGCCGAGAAAAGTAGCAATGTATCTGGTGCTGATAACATGGAAGCGGCCATTGTGATGTGCTGTGAGACCCCGGGAAACGCGTGGCTTCACCGGAGCGTACGACAGCAAAATAGCCGCGCATTCTTTCGGCGCTCTGAACAGGGGATTAATAAATATTAATGCGCGGTCATGTCGAAATGCACTGCCTGTTCATAAAAAACAGTAAGCCCGCATATTGCGGGCTTACTGTGACGCTCAGAGCTGTTCCGCGCGGGAGCAGACGGTGTTCGCGTGCATAACGAGATTTGCTCAGTCCAGTCCCAGACGATCGAACATCATGTCGACATGCTTGAGACCGCGGTCCACATCGAAACAGCCTTCGATGGTGTCGCTGTCTATCACGGCAAGAATATCTTCGTCGCCCAGCGCGAGATCGCGCAGGTGAACGTCCTCCTTCCAGACACGCATCGCATGTCCCTGGACGATACGGTACGCGTCCTCGCGCAGCATGCCGTTGCGCGTCAGTTCGAGCAGCAGCTGCTGTGAGAATATCAGCCCCCGTGTCCCGTTCAGGTTTCGAAGCATATTCTCCGGGTAGACGAAGAACGTTTCCACGATGTTCTTCATTTTCGCGAGCATGTAATCAAGGGCGATTGTCGCATCAGGGAGGATGACACGTTCCACGGAAGAATGCGTGATGTCCCGCTCGTGCCACAGGGCCTGGTTCTCGAAGCCGGCCTGGGCATAGCCTCGGAGCAGGCGCGCCATGCCTGCCACACGTTCGCAGGTGATGGGATTGCGCTTGTGCGGCATCGCGCTGCTTCCCTTCTGACCCTTCGCGAAGAACTCTTCCGCTTCAAGGACTTCGGTTTTCTGCAGGTGACGGATTTCCGTGGCGAATTTCTCGAGCGATCCGCCGATGATGGCCAGCGTCGAGAGGAATTCCGCATGCCGGTCACGCTGCAGCACCTGCGTGCTGATCGGTGCCGGCTGCAGATCCATGCG
>CAJXSA010000010.1 GCA_913060595.1 uncultured Ignavibacteria bacterium | reverse complement strand
GGCGTGTGCGAGGATGGTTGTTCCGGAGCTGCCGTGGCCGATCAGCGCCACATTCCTGATTTTGTCGGGGGTGAATTCTTTCAAAGGGTCCTCCTTGCGATAAGCATATAGTAGTGCGTCCTTTTCGTCATCGTACAATCCATAAATTTAGGCTCAGGTGTGCTAACTTGCAAATAACAAAAGGCGTAGATGTCGGCCATTCGGGCCGGGGACATCAATTTGCCCTGACTTTGGTTTTGCTCCGCAGAGTCGATATATTTCCCGGAATTTGGTTGCCCACATGAACGCGGAAATCCTCTCCATCGGTGATGAATTGCTCATAGGCCAGGTCGTCAATACAAATGCGTCCTGGCTTGGGGAACAATTGAGCACGCTGGGCATCCCGGTACGGCGCGTCACCGTCGTCGGGGATACGCATGCCGACGTGCTTGCCGCTTTTCAGCGCGCATGGGAAGAAAACGACGTCGTGATTGTCACCGGGGGACTCGGCCCCACGCACGACGACGTCACCCGTGCCGCTGTCTGCGATTTTTTTGACACTCCCCTCGTGCAGAATACAGACGTACTCGAGGACATCGAGCGGATGTTCGCAGAGCGTCGTCGCCCGGTCAGCGCCGTCAACCGAGACCAGGCGATGGTTCCCGCCGCGGCACGCATCATGCGCAACACTGCGGGAACGGCGCCGGGATATCACTTCAACCAGGAGGATCGGCATTTCTTCGTCGCCCCGGGCGTCCCGTACGAAATGCATGGCATGTACGAGCATCACATGCTCCCCGTGCTGCGCGCGCAATTTCGCAACGCCCGGCTGTCCGAAACGCTGCTGACGACCGGCATCCCTGAAAGCACGCTTTCCGATCTTCTCGCGGGCATCGCGACGCTGCGCGAGGACGTGTCCGTTGCATTTCTGCCCTCCCCGACGGGTGTGCGGATACGACTGACTGCACGCGCCCCGGAGGCGGACGCAGCGCGCCACGCGCTGACCGTCGTGCGCGGCTTCGTGGAAACGCGTGCATCGGAATACCTCTTCGGCAGCGGCACACAGACTCTGGAGGAAGTGGTCGGCCGCCTTCTTACCGAACAGGGACGCACACTGGCGGTGGCGGAATCATGCACGGGAGGAGTCATCACCGACAAAATCACGAACGTGGCGGGCAGTTCCGCCTGGTTCGAGCGCGGTGTGATCAGCTACAGTAACGAGAGCAAAGTGCAGGTTCTTGGCGTGGACAAGACCATGATCGCAGAACATGGCGCGGTCAGCAACGCGGTCGCCTGCGCAATGGCCGACGGTGTGCGTCGCAGCGCGAACTGCGACATCGGCATCGCAACCACCGGCATCGCCGGTCCCTCGGGCGGCACGGCGCAGAAACCCGTCGGACTGGTGTGGATTGCCGTGAGCACATCGCGGGAAACACTCGCGCATGCCTTTTATTTCGGGGAGCATCGCGTGCGCACCAAGCAGCGCGCGGCGCAGGCAGCGCTCGACATGGTGCGCCGCCAGCTCTGCTCCCTTCCCCCGGTACCATCGATATTGACGGAAACAACATGAAAATCCTGCAGAACATCATTGACGAACACGGGTTCGACCGCATGCTCTCGCGTCTCGCGCATGAGATTCTCGAGCGCAATCAGGGCATCGACAACCTTGCCATCATCGGCATTCGCACGCGCGGTGAATTCGTGGCACAGCGCCTCGCCGCACGCATCGCGGACATCGAGGGGCGCAGCCCCGATCTCGGCGTGCTCGACATCACACTCTACCGCGACGACGTCCGTCAGCATCTGCGCCAGCCCGAGGTGCGTGTCACGGACATCACGTTCGACATCGCGGACAAGCATGTCATCCTAGTCGATGACGTGCTGTTCACCGGGCGGACAGTGCGGGCCGCACTGAACGCGCTCATGGACATCGGGCGCACCCGGAGCATTCAGCTGGTCGTGCTCGTGGATCGCGGGCACCGCGAACTCCCGATACGGGCAGATTTCATCGGGAAGAACGTCACCACCTCCCGCGGACAGGAAATCCGTGTCCGCCTGCGTGAGGTCGACGACATCGACGCCATCGATCTGGTATCAATCGAAGATTAATTACACTCCCAGGAAGTCGGAGCATTATGTCATCGCTATCCATTCAGCATCTGCTCGGTCTGCAGAACGTCCCGAAAGAGGATATCGCACTCATCCTCGATTCCACGGATTCTTTTCTGGAGATACTCGAGCGTCCCATCAAGAAAGTCCCCACCCTGCAGGGGAAAACCGTCGTCAACCTGTTCTTCGAGAACAGTACGCGAACACGTATTTCCTTTGAACTGGCGGAACGTCGTCTGTCGGCCGACGTGGTGAACTTCGCGGCCTCGAGCAGCAGCGTCAAGAAAGGGGAAACGCTGCTCGACACGGCCCGCAATATCGAGGCCATGAAAGTCGATATGGTCGTGATGCGTCACAGCGCGGCGGGCGCAGGGCATTTTCTCAGCGAGCGCTGCACGAGCAAATTCATCAACGCCGGTGACGGCGCGCACGAACACCCCACGCAGGCGCTGCTCGACATGTGCACCATCCGGCAGAAGCACGGGACGCTCGAAGGACTCAACGTGTGCATTATCGGGGACATCGCACATTCGCGCGTCGCACGATCAAACATCTACGGCCTGCTGAGCATGGGCGCCAACGTCGCAGTCTGCGGACCGCCGAGCATGTTCCCGTACGATCTCGAGAAGCTTGGCGTCCGTATGTTCACCGACATCGACCAGGCGCTGCAGTTCAGCGACGTGATCAATGTGCTGCGCATTCAGCTCGAGCGCGACGCGGGGGCGGCGTTCCCCTCTCTCCGCGAATACCACAATGCATTCGGCATTACACGCAGGAGGCTCGATGCGCTCGGACGAGACATCACCGTCCTGCACCCCGGCCCCATCAACCGCGGTGTCGAAATCGAATCGGAAGTCGCCGACGGCCCCTACTCCGTCATTCTTCCCCAGGTCACCAACGGCGTGGCCATTCGCATGGCGGTCCTTTTCCTCATCGGAACCAGAGCGGAGTAACCCATGGCATCGTTTGTTTTTAAAAACGCCCATATCGTCGATCCGGTCAGCGGACTCGACACAGTGAAGGACATACACGTGACCGATGACGTCATCGCGGGCATCGGTGACAACCTCTCCCCCGCGGGTGCGGACGTCATCGATCTCGCCGGCGCGCATATTGTTCCGGGACTGTGCGACATGCATGTGCACTTCCGCGAGCCCGGCTTCGAGCACAAAGAGGACATTCGCAGCGGCGCCGCTTCCGCGGCCGCGGGCGGATTCACCGCCGCCGCATGTATGCCGAACACCGATCCCGTCATTGATACCGCGTCCGTGGTGGCGTTCATCTACGATCGTGCAAAGGGCCTTCCGGTCGACGTCTATCCCATCGCCGCCATCACCAAGGGCCGCAAGGGCGAGTCCATTGCGCCAATGGTTGAACTGCGCGAAGCAGGTGCCGTGGGCTTCTCCGACGACGGATCCCCGGTGCACAACACCAAGCTTCTGCGCACGGCGCTGGAATACGGCTCCATGTTCGACGTGCCGATCATCCAGCACGCCGAGGACCCGCACCTGTTCACCGGCGGCGCGATGAATGAAAGTGTCGTCTCCACCGAACTCGGCCTTCCCGCGATCTCCCGGCTCTCGGAAGACGCCGTCGTCGCACGCGACCTGATGTTCACCGAATACGTGGGTGGTCGCTACCATCTCGCCCACATGAGCACCATCGGTGCAGCGGAAGCCGTGCGCAGTGCCAAGGCCCGCGGACTGAAGGTGACGAGTGAAGTGGCACCCCACCATTTCTCCCTCACCGACGAGGAGGTGCGCAGCTACGATTCCAACGTGAAAATGAATCCGCCGCTGCGCCGCATGGATGACGTGATCGCAATGAAAGAAGCGCTCAAGGACGGCACCGCGGACGCCATCGCCACTGACCACGCTCCGCACGCCGGCTTCGAGAAGGAAGTTGAATTCGTGTACGCACCGTTCGGCATCATCGGACTCGAGACGGCGGTCGGCCTCTCGGTCACCGAGCTGCTGCTCGAGAACTGGCTCACGCTTCCGCAGCTCGTCGAGAAGCTCTCCACGAATCCACGGCGCATTCTCGGACTGCCCGAGATCCGCATCGCGGAAGGTGCGAAAGCGAATCTCAGCTTCCTCGACATCTCCGCGCAATGGAAGGTGGACGTGAATCTGTTTCAATCGAAGTCGCGCAACAGTCCCTATCACGGCAGAACGCTGACTGGCAGGGCGCTCGGCATCTACAACAACGGCCAGCTGGTGCTGCAGCGCTGACCCGCGAACGCGGAACGATTCTGCAGCGGTGTTGCATCTCAACCCGTCCGGTGGCATGTTTTTGACACATGTCGTCCCAGGTATTTTCATTGAAAGGAGAGAAAATGAAACAGGCTATCCTTTTCTTTGTCATCGTGGTCATGGTCGCAGGCTGCGGCTCCCAGGAACAGAAGGATGAAGCGCAGAGCGGCAGCGCGACATCCGGTGTCTCCGCGGACATCATCGGCAGCGACATGGGATACATCGTCGACAACGCGCGCTTCGCCCCCGAGGACGCAGACGCGGCGTTCAGCATCAAGGGCATGATGAAGCTTGCCTCGGGTCCGGGCACGGTTCTGATCGTTCGCACCTCCGCAGGAGAAGGCAACGCGACGCAGATGCTGGCACTCGCACTCCCCGGTTTCGCCGAAGGGACGCGTGTCGATTTCACGCCGGAGGACGGAAATGCGGGGTACTGGGTATTCGGCATCCACGAAGGCGGCGAGGTGATGACACGCACCGGACGCATCGAGGGCACGCTCCGCCTGGTCAAGACGGAAGACGCGGTGAACAGCTTCGGACTCAGCCGCGACGTGCAGAACGGCGTCGGCGAAATCGAAATCGTTGTCAGCGATATCGACAACGGCGGCCTGCCTCTCGAGGCGGAGAAAAAGTACGCCGCGCGTTTCCGTCTGCCGATCGTCACGCTCGACGAACTCGCCCGGATCAATCAGCCGATCTGAGCCCGGGCAGGGCCCGGCAGCGGCGCTCATTTTTCTCTTCACAACGCGGGACTTGCGGTGTCGGCGAGCAGACCGGATATATCCATTGTCATCGTCAGCTATAACGTGCGGGACCTCCTCGAGAGCTGCCTGTACTCTCTGTACTCCGCGCTCGAGGGGATCTCGCATGAAGTCTTCGTCGTCGACAATGATTCGGATGACGCCACCGTCGACATGGTGCGGACGCGTTTCCCCGCAGTCGACCTCACCGCGAGCGAAGAGAATCTCGGTTTCGCACGGGCGAACAATCTCGCCCTGGCACGCGCCCGTGGACGCACGCTGCTCCTGCTCAATCCAGACACACTGGTGCAGGAAGACAGCATCGCCACCATGCTTGCGTTCTTCCGTGACAACGAGGACGTCGGCATGGCGGGATGCAAAATCATCAAGCCCGACGGCAGCCTCGAAGCGGCATGCCGCCGCAGTTTCCCTTCCCCCTGGGTCTCGTTCACGAAACTGACCGGCCTCAGCTCGCTTTTTCCTCGTTCACCGCTGTTCGCGAAATACAATCTCACCTACCTGAGCGAGGACGAATCCTACGAGGTGGACGCCATCTCCGGCTCTTTCATGATGCTGCGCCGCGAGGTCTACGACGAGATCGGCGGACTCGACGAGAGCTACTTCATGTACGGCGAGGACCTCGACTGGTGCTTCCGCACCCAGAAAGCGGGCTGGAAGCTCTACTACGTCCACAGCACGAAAATCATTCATTACGGCGGCGAAAGCACGAAGCGCAGCAGCATCGATGCCACGGCGGAGTTCTACCGCGCCATGCAGGTGTTCGCCAAAAACAATCTCGGGCTGTCCCCCGTGTGGCGGGTGCTGATCGAAGCCGGTATCAAGCTGCGCCTGCTGTTCTCGCGCTCGCACTACGCGACACGAAAACTCTGGCCCCTCCTCGCCGACGCCCTGACGACCGTGATCGCCATGCTGGCGGCGGAATTGCTGCGCTTCGGTGAACTCTTCCGTTTCCCGGAATACGCCTATCCGACGGTGTACATCGTCGTCGTCGTCATCATGTGGCTGGGACTGCTGTTCTCCGGTGCATACACCCGCGAGCAATACAGCATCGTGCGTTCGGGACTGGGCGTGCTGCTTGCCTTTCTCCTTCTCAGCTCGCTGACCTTCTTTTTCAAAGACTGGCAGTTCAGCCGCATGATCGTCCTCATCGCCGGCGGGCTGAACCTTGTTCTCGTCCCCGGACGCCGCATCCTCTCCGCCTTTCTCTTCCCGGGCCGACGCGATCACCCTGTCACCGGACGACGGACGCTGCTTGTCGGACGCAATGAGCAGACACTGAACGTGCTGCGCCGCCTCAAAGCACTCGACAACCGGGCGTATGACATCCTCGGCCTCATCGACCTGACCCGCAAGGAGATCGGGAACCGTTTCGAGGGCGTCCCCGTAATCGGCAGCGTCGAGAACATCGGGAAAGTCATCGATGAAAACGACGTGACCGATGTCATCATCGGTCCGGACGTGCTCAGCTATTCCGCGATTCTGTCCATCATCAGCCGCACGCGTGGCAAAGGGGTGCATTACCGCATCGTTCCGCGCACAATGGAATTCATCGTCGGAAAAACCAGCGTCGATCAGCTCAGCAGCGTCCCGCTGCTCGATTTCGAGTACAATCTGATGATAACGTCGAACCGCGTGCTCAAGCGGCTGCTCGATATCGCTTTGTCTTTCCCCGGAATACTGCTAATTTACCCGTTCACCGTTCTGCTGGCTGACCGTCAACACCCCGGTCCGATGGCGCGATTCATCCTGGGGCTGCCCGCGGTTCTTCGGGGCCGCAAAAGCCTTGTCGGCTACGATCCTGTCCACGCGGAGCAGCTTCCCGCGGTGTATCTCGGGAAGCCCGGTCTGACCGGTCTGCTGCAGCTGCGCGGTGACGCCCGTCTCACCGAGGACGAAATCCTCAGTGCGGCGATACAGTATGTGCGGAACTACTCGATCTTCCTCGACATGGAAATTCTCATTCGCACGCTGATGTATTTCATGCAGAAAAAGAACAACACGCAATAAAACATGGCCAAAACCGTTCTCGATTTCGAACGTCCCATCGTGGAACTCGAGCAGAAAATCATGGAGATGCGACGTGTCATCGATGATCTCGAGCTGACCGATGAAATCGATGCTCTCGAGCGCCGTGTCGACGACCTCCGCGCATCGGTGTACTCGAACCTCACGCGCTGGCAGAAAGTGCAGCTCGCGCGTCATCCTGACCGGCCGTACACGCTGGATTACATCCGCCTGATGACGTCGGATTTCATCGAACTGCATGGCGATCGCCGCTACGGGGACGATCATGCGATCGTGGGCGGTTTCGCGACGCTGGACGAACGCAGCGTCATGATCATCGGCCATCAGAAAGGGCGCGACACCAAGAGCAATCTCTTCAGGAATTTCGGCATGGCCAACCCTGAGGGATACCGGAAGGCTCTGCGCCTGATGCAACTGGCCGCGAAGTTCGGACGTCCGGTGATCACGCTCGTCGACACACCGGGTGCATATCCGGGGCTTGAAGCCGAGGAGCGCGGGCAGGCGGAAGCCATCGCGCGCAACCTGTTTGAAATGACCCGGCTCCCTGTCCCCATCATCGTCGCCATCATCGGCGAAGGGGCCTCGGGCGGCGCGCTCGGCATCGGCGTCGGCGACAGAATCCTCATGCTCGAGAACACCTGGTACAATGTGATTTCCCCGGAATCCTGCTCAAGCATACTCTGGCGAAGCTGGGAATACAAGGAGCAGGCAGCGGAAGCGCTGCGTCTCACGGCGCCCGACCTGAAATCGCAGGGCATCGTCGACCGCATCGTGGAAGAACCGCTCGGCGGCGCACATCGCAACCACGCGGAAGCGGCGCACATGCTCAAGCATGCGCTGATCGACGAGCTCAAGCAGCTGCGCTCAGCGCGCCCCGAACAGCTGCAGCGCAACCGCATCAAGAAATTCGGGCAAATGGGCGAGTTCAGCAGCTGACATGCCTCTCGCCTCCCATCGCACCGCCATCCGTGTCCGTTACGCCGACACCGATCAGATGCAGATCGTCTATAACGGCAAATACCTCGAGTATTTCGAGGTTGGGAGAACCGAACTCATTCGATCACTGGGACTCAGTTACGCGGAAATCGAACGCGGCGGCATCTGGCTGCCTCTTATCGAGGCACACTGCAGGTACCACCAGCCGGCGCGCTATGACGACGTTCTCATCGTTGAGAGCACCGTAGCGGACGCCCCCCGCTCCTCGCTCCGCATCGATTACGCGATACGGCGCGAGGACGAAGACACGCTGCTCGTCAGCGGGTATACGACACATGCGTTCTTCGATGTCGCGCAGCAGCGCCCCACCCGGCCACCGGCATTTTTCCTCCGCGCCATGGGTATTCCGGACCATACCTAAACGGCATATTTCCGCGAATTTACATTCTCGCTCCCCTCTCAGCGCCATTCCGGCGCGCGTTTTCCCATTCTCCTGACAAAATTGTAAGACGGGATTAAGTCTGCTGTAAGCTGTGCCGTCTAACTTGGCTTTTGAACAATCAGAGTTTCACTCTCACGGATTGAATAACTGAGGTCAGGTTGACACGCTGGAACGCAAATATCCAATGAAAGCAGTCGCAGTCATACTGGGCCTCCTTGCAGGTCTCCTCCTCTCTCTTCCCTCCAGTCCGGTCTGGGCACAGACCGGCTATCCCACCCAGGTCGCAAAGCTCGCATCGCTCAGATCCGGCAACCCTCAGCATGTCGTGAACGCACTGGAAACCATCAAGCATGATGACCTCGCAAGGACCCTGTACCGTAACCTGTACCATGTTGCCGGATCTGAGCCCTCCTCCCTGATCGAAGCCTCTGCCGTGGCAAAAGCCCTGGGCTTCGTGCTGCTCATCGGCCTGGATGACGCACTCGAGCCACTCTCCACAACTGAAACAGACTCAAAACGAATACAGCTGACATCCCTGCTGCTGCAGATCACTCCCGAAGTTGGGGGCAGCGTCGAGCAGTACCAGTGGCGGGCCGTCGAACTCATGCAGTTCTGCACCGCGTACGATTTCGCCCGGGCGATCAATGGCGCGAACGACAGCGTCATCGAGGAACTGCTGGCGTCGTTCGCGGCGTCGGCCACCGCGCAGCTCGAGAATCCCTTCGTCATCAAAAACAATCTGTCCCTCAAGCTCGCCGCGGCCGCCGGCTATGCCGGACTGATGCTCCGCGGCCGCAGCGGCAGCGGCAGCATGGATCCCGAACGCTGGCTGGCTGCAGCCATGGAGCATATCGAGCGCACACTCTGGCAGTATCAGAGCGGTGCGGATGGAATGTACGGATACAGCGAGGGGCCCTGGTATTTCCGCTACGCGATGATGAATCTTCTGCCGTTCTTTCTCGCCATCGACGTGCACACCGACGGTGCTGCGCTGCAGGTCGGCGACCGGAGATATGAAAGCCCGCTTCGAGATCCGCGCTATCATTCCCTGTTCGAATGGATCGCCGCGCTTCGCATGCCTTCGGGCATGCTTCCGCCTTTTGAAGACACATACATGAACAGCTATTTCCCCGAACTGGGCATCGTCGGAGGAGTGCTGCCGGCATATCGTCACCTCGCATGGCCGAACTACACCGACGCCCTGCACACCGCAGATCCCGCGCGCATTTCTTCGGAACTGGCGCGCAGCTTCGACGGACGGGTCGAGTATCTCCTCGCACAGCCGACAACCACGGAAAACGGCCTGACGCAGCCCCTGGTCCGACATATGCCGGATGCCGGGTACTCCGTTTCTCGCAGCGGCTGGGAAGCGGATGCCGTGTATTTCGCGATGATCGGAAAACATGGCATCGCGCGCACACACCGCTCACCCGTCGGCAGCGGACACAAGCATGCCAACGAAGGCGCGGTCCTGCTTCACGCCGGCGGCGAACTGCTCCTCATGGAGCCCGGCTATCACAGCAGCGCCGAACGTGCGGCACTCGTCTACAGCGATCATCACAACATTCTGCTCGTCGACGGACGCGGACCGGACAGCACCAGCTACGGGAGCAGCCTCTTCGGCGTGGATGCATGGATCGAAGATACGCTTTCACGAGGGGCATTCGGTGCCGCCGCCGTTCGGACGCGCTACGAAAACACCGATATCGAGCGCCGCAGCGCCTTCCTGCAGGGACGTTATGTCGTCCTTCGCGACCACGCCGCGGCAGCGCAGGCACGAAGCATTACGCATCAGCTGCACGGCAACGGCATTGCGGACGATGGGAGCTACGTGCTCGACGCCGAATCCGGACATGCGCAGTGGAACGTGGGCAGCATGACGCTGCATGCTCTCGTGAGCTCCGCGAGCGGCTCCCCGCTGTTCACCACGGCACGCCGCAGTCATGCGCCTGCATCCGGTCGTTTTGCAGAGCACGATGCGCTCTACAGCAGCGTCACCGGGCGGGACGTCGTATTCCACACCGTGCTCTATCCCGCGGCACGGGAAGAAGCGATCTGCACGGATAGACGCACACCACGCGAAGGAACATCTCTCATTCATATCCGCACGGGCACTGACCAGCTTGTTTCGCTGGTCCGATCAAACCCAGGCAGTGTTTCCGTCGACGCGCGGCCATTCGGCACGCTGACGACAGATGCGCTGGCGTTTCACTGCATCCTCGATCCCGCTGGCAGGCCGGCATCATGGATGTGCGACGAAGGCAGCAACGTATGCAGAGACGACGCAGTCCTGCTGTCTTCGTCCCTGCCCGTGCGGGCAGTCTGCAGCATCACGCCGGACGGACTCCAACTGACCGTGCGCAGCGCGCAGCCGACGGTCATTCGACTCAGCGTACCCGAAGCGGTGACACGGGTCACCGGTTCCGGGCTGCGGGACTGGGCGATGGATCAGGGCATGCTGCGCATCACCATTGATGGTGATGCTGATTGTGACATTGCATACCGCGGCACAGCCACCGCCGTTCGTCCGGCACCGGCATCGACCGCCGCCGGTCCGCAGCTTCACGCACCCTATCCCCAGCCACTGCGGCAGGACAACACAGCGCTCGTCCATGTGCCGTACACCGCACAGACGGACGCGGCAATGACCTTCACCCTGTATGACGCGCTCGGTCGTGCAGTCCTTCGCAGGCAAATCACGAGTCGCTCTGCCGGGACGCATGTCGTGTCGCTCCCGGTAGACGGGCTGGCGCCGGGGCAGTACATCCTGCGCGCGCAGGATGCGTCCGGCAGCAGTGCACGGAACATCATCATTTACTGAATACACAGAACGAAGAAACAAGGAAGTATATAGCCAGGAGCAGGATACCATGATCAGCCATTCGTATCAATCCAAACCCCCCGTGGCGTGGGCACTCGCCTTCTCCGCACTTATTATCGCGGTCACGCTCTTCGGTGGCTGCACCGAGCCGCTCGCCCCAATGATGCCGGAATGGGACGTCGATGCCAATGTCCCCATCGTGAACCATACGTATACGATGGGAGACATGCTGCAGGATGACGAAATGCTGCGCATAAACGAGAACGGCGACCAGGTACTCGTCGTCACGCAGCGATTCCCGCTCAACTCCATCGCACTTGGCGATCACCTGGTGATGAGCGACGTCGGATTCCGCAGTGCGGAGAGTTTCGACGCGGTCCGCTTCGAGGTGCCGGATTACCTCAATCAGCATCTCGACGTGTTCACACTCTTCCCGACCCTTCCCCGCGGCAGACAGGTTGTGGATGCCATTCGCAATGACCTGGGCATCAGCATCGCGATCGACACGCGCGAGTACTTTGAGGAAATGACCTTCGCTGCAGGCAAACTCGCCATGCAGTTCTCCAACAACGTCCCCATTCCCCTGCGCATCGAGGCGATTCGCCTCGTCGACTTGCAGGGAAGCACCATCGCACAGCTGGGATGGAACGAGCTTGTGCAGCCCGGAGAGAAGGCCGTACTCCCCGTCATGGCACTCGACGGACTGACGCTGCGTCACAATATGAAGCTCGCCTTTGACATTTCGTCACCCGGCAGCAACGGAGCATCGGTCGACCTGAGCAGCGCCATGAGCCTCGGCGTCACCGGCGCGCTGCGCGACACAGACATACTCTCGGTGCGGGGTTTCCTGCCCTCACAGCACCTTTCCTACAATCGCGCGGTCAACCTCAGCCAGAGCAGCGGTATGAAAATCCGTGACGCCATCGTGCGCAGCGGGTCGGCGGACTTCTCCATCAGGAACCACTTCGCCATCGGGGCAGAGGTTCAGATATCGCTGCAGAGCGCGACACGCGGCGGTGCGCCCATCAGCGCACGCATGCATGTGGCGGCGAACAGCACCGGGACGCTCACCCTCGACCTCGCGGACGCGGAAGTCCATCTCGAATCCGAAACCGACCTGCGCTACCACGCAGAGATCGTGACCGACGATGCGACGCAGAAAGCGGTGCTCGTGCGCAAGGACGACAGCGTTTCCGTGACCGGTCTCGTGCGCGACGTCCGGCTCGCTTCCATCAACGGGACGCTCCCGCCCACGACATTGAGTGTGCGCGAAATGGAGTACTCGGATTTCAACATCGACAAGACCATCGCCGGATCCATACAACTCAGCGAAGCCCGCATCTGGACCGCACTGCGCAATGGTACCGTTCTGCCGGTGGGCATCTCCGACGCTTCCGTGCTCGGGAAGAATACTGCGGGTTCCAGCGCATCGCTGCGCGTCCTGCCGATGAATCTCGCAGGGAAATCCGAAATCACCATCGATTTCGAGCAGACGCAAGTGGTCAATTTCCTGAATTCGTTCATGCCGGAATATCCGGACAGCATGGGCATGGAGGGGACATTCGTCCTGAACCCGGACGGAGCGGACGGCAGTGCGTCCGCAGCTGATTCGGTCACCGGGGACATTTTCGTGGAATTCCCGCTGCGTTTCACACAGGTGAACGGCAGCATCGTGGACACGGTCGACCTCGTCATCGATGAAACCACACGCAGCAAAATGAACAGTGTCAACGAAGGGACGATGACCTTCAACGTCGAGAACCACCTTCCGGCCGCCGTCAGCGTCGAACCGGAGTTTCTCGATGCGAGCGGACGCGTGCTCTTCGTCCCCACCTCCGTCGACGGCGCACCCCTGCAGGTTCGCAGTGCCCCTGTCGACGGCGACGGCTATGTACGCACTTCCGTGCATGAAACACTCTCCCTGCATTTTACCGCCGATGAGTTCGCCCAGCTTGCGCTCGCGACCGCGGTGCGCTTCCGTCTCTCCTTCACTGCAGACGAAGCGAACGGCGCCACCTTCCGGAGCACGGATTACGTGCGAATCCGCGGGTACGCCCGGCTCAATGTGAACAGCTCGATAACGGAGAAATGAGCATGAACGACACACGCACACGCATCCTCCGCACGGCCGGGTTCTTCCTGCCCCTCGTGTTTGTGCTCGCGGTTTCGCTGCCGGCACAGACCATCGGTACCAGCGCGCGCCTGACCGGCATGGGCAACAGCAGCGCCGCCCTCGTGCGCGGCCTCGACGCACTGAATGTCAATCCCTCACAGATCGTCCCGAACGACGGCGTGACTGTCTCCTTCGGCCTTCTGCCGTTTGGCGCACAGGCCGGTGCTGACTTCATGGATTACGCCACGTACAACCAGTACTTCACAGGCACGAGCGCGGAGAAGAACACACGCGTTCCCACCTATCTCGATACGCAGGACAAGCAGGCGATCCTCAACACCTTCCAGGGCGAGGTGGGACATTTCTCCCACGACATTCGATACTCCCTGTTCAATGCGCTGCTTTCGACGAGATTCCTGACCGTCGCGGTGGGTGTCACCGAGCGCACGGGCAGCAACATCGCACTCCCGCGTTCATTCGCCGATTTCATGTTCTTCGGGAACGAGCCCGGTAAAACCTTCGATTTTTCCGAAACGTCCGTTTCCTCTTCATGGACACGCGACTACAGCCTGACCGTCGCGCAGGAGTTCCGCCTCGCACGTCAGATTCCTATTCTCGTCGGCGCCAGTCTCAAGCTGGTGCACGGCTATGCCTATTTCGGCATCGATCGCTTCAACAGCTCGTTTACGACGGATCCCGACACATACGAAGTGAACGGACGCGCAGACATGGTCGCCAGGTACGCCGGCACGAGCGACTGGATCGCGCAGAACAACACATTTCACTACACACTGTTCCCCACGCCGGTAGGCACCGGTCTCGGCATCGACCTCGGTGCGAACGTGCAGCTGACACGCATGTTCAGTGCAGGATTCAGCCTGGTGGACCTGGGTTCGGTACGCTGGGACCGCGGAACACGCGAAATCAGCGCGAGCGAAGATTTCACGATTGACAACCTCTCTTCCAGTGAGCAGACCGAAGAGATCCAGTCGCGTCTGGATGGAAAAGAATACGACATACCGTCCTTCTCCACTCCGCTCCCCTCGGCGATGATCATTTCCGGCGTCCTCAGTCTTCCCGACATGCCCCGCCGCGGGAAGTTCTGGCATTTCACCTTTGCCTATCGCCAGGGATTCAATGATGTCTCCGGCAATTCCACGCGTCCGCGCGTCGGCATCGGAACGGAGATCGAACTGCTGTACAATGTTACGTTCCGTCTCGGCGCGAATTTCGGCGGCGTGCAGCCGGTCATCCTGGGTGCGGGCGTCGGCTTCATCGCCGACAATTTCAAGCTCGACATCGGGACCATGGATATCACACCGCATCTGACGGACTCGTTTTCCGCTGTCGCAGTGGGCATCAGTTCTCACTGGGACATATAGAAATTCCGCCTCACGGCGGGATACCCATACCCTACTTCCCTTCTTCTTTCTTCCGGTGCCGGCTCGTGCGGCACAGGCATGCAGGCCGTAACGGCTTGCATGTCCTTTATTGGGGGCGTAATTTTTGCAGATGCAATTACACCGTCTGTTCCCGGTATGCGCGGCGTTCGCCGTTTTTCTGCTCCCCGCTCTGACCGCGGGCCAGCAGCGCGCGGCCTCTCCGCCCCGGCTCTCCCCCACGATACGTGTCGGTGCACCGAACGCCGCGGATTCGACGATGGACGGACAGCTGACCATTCCGGCTTCCCAGAAAATCGGCCTCGTGCTCAGCGGCGGCGGGTCCCGCGGCATCGCGCAGGTCGGCGTGCTGCGCGCGCTGGAAGAAGGGGGTATCGTACCTGATTTCATCGTCGGAACGAGCGTGGGAAGCATTGTCGGCGGGCTATATGCGAGCGGATACAGTCCCGCACGTCTCGAAAGGGCAATTCGCGGGGTGGACTGGAGCAACGTGCTGCAGCTGAGCGACGAAGCCGACCGCCGCTCGCTCGCAGTGGACCAGAAGCCGGCTTCAGACCGATCCATCCTGACGCTGCGACTCGACGGACTGCAGCCCGTCATCCCCGTGGCCGTATCGAACGGTCAGCGGCTGACAAACACGCTCAACGAACTCGTGCTGCAGGGGACGAGGCACGCCAGGGATTTCGATCGTCTGCAGATTCCCTTTCGCGCCGTCGCAACGGATCTCATCGGTGGCCGCCGCGTGGTGATGTCCCGGGGCAGTCTCGCGGAAGCAATTCGCGCGAGTTCCACCATCCCGGTCATGTTCAGTCCCGTACACGTCGACAGCATGTCCCTTGTGGACGGCGGACTCCTTTCGAACATGCCTGTCGATATCGCCGTCGCACAATCCTGCGATATCATCATCGCGGTGAACACCACCAGCCCGCTGCGAAGGGACACGGAGATCACCAATCCGCTGGAAGCGCTCGATCAGGTCTTCAACGTCATGATGCAGAGCCGCATCGACGAAGAGCTCGCTCCGGCACAAATCGTGATCACACCGGCGCTCGACGGTTACGTCGGCGTCGATTTCGACCGCATCGATTCGCTCATCGCTCTTGGGTACCGGGCAGGACTGCGCATGCTGCCGGCACTGCGCGATACCATCGACGCCCGCCTGCTTCAGGCTCTTCCACAGCCTCCGCAGCCGCACAGCGCCTACCGCGTGCTTCCCTCCTCCGCACGCTTCGAGGAGGACCCATGGTTCTCCACGGCGCATGCGCTTGCCGACGTGTATCGGAAAGCCATAGAGATGCGAAACCGGGACGATGTCCACTCTTTGCACTTGCGCTTCACCGCAGACGGCAGCATTCGCTTTCTCATTGAAGAGAGTCCGCGTGTGGCCGGCATCGTCCTTCATGGCAGCACACTACTCGACGAGGCCGCAATCGCGGGTATCGAGAGCAAATGGCGGAACGCCCCGTGGAATGCCGCATCCCCCGGTAAAATCGAGCGCTACGTTCTTGAGGACTACCGTGACAGGGGCTACAGCCTCGCCGCCGTTGATTCTATCCGCCGCTTCGCGGATACCGTGCACGTGTATTTGCGCGAAGGACGAATTGGAAATATCATCGTTCGCGGGAACACCCGCACGGACCGCGTCGTGATTCTTCGAGAGCTCCCCATCGCGGAAGGAGAAATATTCCGCATCGATGCGCTCAAGCTGGGAATGGACAATCTCGCGAGCCTCAATCTCTTTCACTACGTCACGTTCGACGTGGAACCGAACGGGCGTGCCGCGGACATTGTCATACGCGTCACCGAGCGCTCATCGCAGATGCTGCAGGTCGGGCTGCTGGTCGACGACGAACGCAACGCGCAGGTGGGCCTGCAGCTGCGCGATGCGAATATCTTCGGCACGGGGACGGAACTTGCCGCCACGTTTTTCTCGGGCGACAAAAATCGCCGTTACGGTGTTCGATACAGCACGAACCGGCTTTTCTATACCCCGTTCAGCTTCCAGGTTCAGGGCTACTACGGCTTTCGGGACTACAACAATTACAAGGACGTCGCCGACCTCCCCGCACATCGTTTCGAGCGCGAAGTCGCCTCGGTGACCCGCCATCTCACCTATGGCGGAGCCGCCGCGTTCGGACTGTATGTCGAGCGCATCGGAAATTTACTCGGCACCTTCCGCTATGAGCAGCAGAACGTCCGCACGGACCAGCTCCGCCGCATGGACGCCGATATTGTGGATGAAGAAAATCGCATCGTCTCCATCAGCCTGAGTTCCACCATCGATACGCAGAATCGATATCCATATCCGGAAACCGGCCTGTTTTTCAAGGCCGAATATCGTTCTGCGCAGATTCCGCTGGGCAGCGACATCGCCTTCTCACGAATCGAAAGCGTGTACGAGTTCTATGTGCCGCTCGTCGAACGGGACCTGGTGGTTCACCCCAGACTGCTGTTCGGCTACGGCGACAAGACCATGCCGCGCAGCGAGGAATTCCGCCTCGGGGGCATGTCCTCTTTCCTGGGCATGCGTGAGAATGAATTCAACGGCCGACAGCTGGTGGTCGGCAGTCTCGCGTTCCGCTACCGACTGCCCATCAACATCCTCTTCGACACGTACGTTTCAGTGCGATACGACATCGGCCGCACCTGGGCCAATCCTGAACTGATAAAGATCGAGGACCTCCGGCACGGTGCCGGCATGGTCCTCGGTCTGGACACTCCCATCGGTCCCGCGGATTTCGCCGTGGGACGCAGCTTTTATTTTTTGCGCAACAATCTTTCCAATCCCGTGCGCTGGGGACCGCTGAACCTGTATTTCTCCATCGGCGTCGAACTCGACTGAGCGGCTCAGCCCTCCCGGTTTTTCAGGAATTCCGTCAGAAGGCGCACGCCCACTCCGGTTCCGCCCTTGGGCTGGTAATCCGTCGCACTTTCGAGGTTCGCGGTTCCCGCAACATCGAGATGCACCCAGGGATACTCGCCGACGAAGTGGCGGAGGAACACAGCGGCCGTGATGGCGCCGCCCCAGCGTCCGCCGAGATTCTTCAGATCCGCAATGTCGCTTTCCATCATTTTCTTGTACTCGTCGAACAGCGGTAGTTCCCAGACACGTTCATAGGTCGTATTGCCCGCGAGCGTCATCGCCTCCTTGAGTTCTTCGTCATTTCCCATCATTCCTGTCGCATGGGATGCGAGCGCAACGACAACCGCACCGGTCAATGTGGCGACATCGATGATCGCAGCGGGTTTGAATCGCTGGGCATACACGAGTGCGTCTGCGAGGATGAGACGACCTTCCGCGTCAGTGTTTTTCACCTCGACGGTCGTCCCGTCTGAAATGCGAATGATGTCGCCCGGACAGAGTGCGGCTCCGCCCGTCATGTTGTCGGTGACGGGGATGAGGGCGACGACGCGGATCGGCAATTTCATTTTCGCGATGGCGAACATCGTGCCGAGCACGGCCGCTGCCCCGCCCATGTCCGTTTTCATTTCCTCCATGGCGCTGGCAGGCTTGAGCGACAGGCCACCACTGTCAAAGGTGATGCCCTTTCCGACGAGCACGTAGGGTTTGAGGCGTTTGCGCTTGTCGTTGTATTCCATGACGATGAAACGGGGCTCCCGGCTGCTCCCCTGGTTGACACCGAGCAGTCCGCCCATTTTGTTCGCCTGGATTTCCTTTTTGTTCAAAACAACCGTTTTGATGGCGAATTTCTTGCCGAGCGCGACGGCCGCCTTGGTTAGAGCGTCGGTGTCCATCACATTCGCGGGAGCATTGACCAGGTCGCGTGCGAACTCAACGGCTTCCACCAGCTGCTGGCTTTCCTGGATGCCGCTTTTCATGCGGCTCTGATACCCCTCGTCCGCCGTGACGATTTTCACTTCCTTGATCTGTCCTTTCTTGTCCTCCGCCTTGCTTTTCCGGAACTGGTCATAGCGGTACATCGCGAGCAGCGCTCCCTCGACCATGGCGCTGACGGTGACTTCGAAGGAAACGGGGAGAATTTTCCGGACGATTTCTTCAAGAGGGACATAAATGGCGACGACGGGGGCGACGCTTTTCATGGCGACCTTCATGGCCTGGGCAGCGGCACGCCGCACGCGTTCGACCCCCATGGCATCCGTATCCCCGAGACCGACAAGCACGAAACGTCCCGTCTCGGTCGCCAGCGTCGTTATTTCATCGGCTTTCCCGGTGAATTCCCCGCTCTCGAACAGTTCAGTGACCATTTTTTTGAGGTCCGGCGCGATCTGTCTGAGCGTCTTGCTGAACAGTGTTTTGTCACTGGGGAATGGTATTGCGTAGATGTCTGCAGCGATGCGCTCAGGGGTGCCATAATGGCCAGTACATTTCGTCATGGGGTCTCCTAATCGATGATCGGAACATCCTCACGGGGACAGTATCTGCGTCCGGAAAGCTCCGCCGGCGCCGGCATACGCAGATCATTGTAACGGAAAAACGGATAACATACAACCGAAAGACGCTGCCGCGGCAGGCGGAGTTCAGACCAAAAAAAAGCCCGTTTGTGCGAAACGGGCCAGAAACAATTGAAATTACCGCGGATTCGCGGGTCTGATGTCGATCTCGCTCGAGAGAGCGCGGCGCGGTGCATGCAGCGCGTGCAGAATCGCCTCAGACACGTCTTCTGCCCGCAGGATGCGCTCACGGTTCGGAGACATGGGAGTCCCGTCGAAGAAACGAGTATCCGTGGAACCGGGGAAGATGGAGAAGACGCGAACATTGTGTTCACGGACTTCGTGCATCAGCGACTGCGCGATGCCGCGTACGGCAAACTTGCTGGCGCTGTAGGCGGTGCCGCCTGCAAACCCGTTCTTGCCGGCGAGGGAGGAGACAATCACCACGTCGCCCTCCTTTCGCTCGACCATCCCGGGGACGGTTTCGCGCAGGGTCAGCCACACCCCACGGACATTCGTGGCGATGACTTTATCGAATTCTTCAGTCTTCATATCCACCAGCGGCTTCAAGACTCCGAATCCTGCATTGGCGATAACGATGGAAACCGGTCCGAGCGCCATGGTCGCCTTGTCGACGAAGGCGTGCATCTCTTCTTCACTGGCGACATCGACGCTCCCGATCAGCAGTGTCCCCGGCAGTGTTTCGGACGCCTCACGCAGCTCATCGAGACGATACTGAGAACGCGCACATGCCGCGACGTTGACTCCTTCACCGAGCAGTGCCAGCGTGAGTGTTTTGCCAATACCGCTGCTCGCGCCGGTGACAATCGCGTTTTTACCCTGAAGGGACATCAGATACCTCCGCCGATCGGTTGCATGACAATTTCCTCGATCATGACCTGCGGCGTTGCAGCGCAGGCATGGAGAACAGAGGCGGCCACCTCGTCGGAAGACATCATCCTGTGGCCATGCTTCTCGCGCACCTTGTCGGGCCAGATGGGAGTGTCGGTCGCGCCGGGGAAAATGCTGATCACGCGAACGCCCGAGGCGCGCACTTCACCGCGCAGGCAGTCGGTCATCATTTTGAGTCCGCCTTTCGTGGCTGCGTACACTGAGCTGCTCGGGAAAACCTGCAGCGCGGCCATGGAATTGATCATGACAATGCAGCCGCTGCCCCGTTTCAGCATTCCGTCCAGCACCGCCCTGCTCGTGAGAAACGGACCGCGGAGATTGGTCGCCATCAGCCGGTCGAAATCCTCGACACTGGTTTCGGTAAATGCATTGAACACGGTGCTGCCTGCGTTGTTGACGAGGACGTCAATCTGTCCGGTTTCACCGAGTATGCCGCGTGCGGCGGCTTCCACTTCCCCGGCGTCAGAGACATTGCAGGGCAGGGCGCGTACGGTGCCCTCGATTTCCGATGCCGTACGACGTAGTCCTTCCGCATCCCGGCCGGTGATATACACCGTCGCACCCTCGCGCGCAAACGCTGCCGCCATGGACCGTCCAATGCCTGAGCGTCCCCCGGTGATCCAGATCGTCTGTCCTTCAAACTGCATGTTCAGAATCCCGTATTGATGAGACGGAGAAATTCTTCCCGCGTCTTCGAATTTGCTTCGAAGGCGCCGAGCATTTCGCTCGTGGTTGCGACCGAGTTCTGTTTCTGCACACCGCGCATCATCATGCACATGTGCTTTCCTTCGCACACGACCGCCACACCGAGCGGATCCAGCGCATTCTGCAGGGCCTCGGCGATCTGCTGTGTCATTCGCTCCTGCACCTGGAGGCGTCGGGCGAATACCTCGACGATGCGTGGCAATTTGCTCAATCCCACGATTTTTCCGTCCGGTATGTAGGCGATGTGGCAGCGGCCGAAGAAGGGCAGCATGTGATGCTCGCACAACGAGTAGAAATCGATATCCTTCACGATGACCATCTCGTTGTAATCTTCTTCGAAAATGGCCCCGTTCAGCACATCGTTCACATCCTGCGCATAGCCCTGCGTGAGAAAGCGCCATGCTTTTGAAACGCGGTACGGTGTTTTGATCAGTCCTTCGCGCTGCGGATCTTCACCGATCTCCCGGAGAATCTCACTGATGTGTCCTTCGAATTCCGGCTCACGATCCTCGAGCGCTTCGAGTCCGTGGGTATTCTGCGCGCTGTCATTCATACGTCACCCCTGTAGTCGACGATGTTCTTTTCCGTTTCATAAAGGCGCACCTGATGCAGTCTTCCCTGCGGGATACGGTCCACCAGCTGCTTCCAGATACCGGCAGCGATGTTTTCCGCGGTGGGATTGACGCCACGGAGGAAGTCCACATCCGTGTTGAGGTTTCGATGATCGACCTTGCGGATCACGTGCTCCAGGATCACTTCCTTGAGCTCTTTCAGATCGACCACATAGCCGGTCTCGGGATCGATGTCCCCTGCGACCGTCACTTCCAGATAGTAGTTGTGTCCATGTCCCGTCGGATTGTTGCATTTGCCGAACACTGCGCGGTTGCGCTCTTCATCCCAATCGGGATTGTGCAGCCGATGTCCGGCGGAGAAGTGCTCACGTCGTGTTACGTAGGTCATGCGTTCAGATCCTCAATAAGGCTCTTCCGGGCCGCCCCGGTGACGGGTATTTCTGCGTTGCATTTTTCGTGCACCGAGCGCAGCGCTGCGTCGACCGCGGGATTGCTGAATGCGGCGGCCTGCTCTGGCGTCAGTGCGAAGCGTATGTAAAAAACGTCACTGTCACAGACCAGCGTATCCTCGTCGACGTCGAAGCGAGCGTACACGTCCTCGTTTCC
>CAJXSA010000009.1 GCA_913060595.1 uncultured Ignavibacteria bacterium | reverse complement strand
TGCTGCCCACCGGGAAGAAACTGCCCGAAGGCGGCGTGCTCGTCACAGTACCGCATCCCTGCGTGGTCGTCGGTGCGAAGCTGACCACCGCACCGCAGACACCGGCGTCGTTTGCCGTGGTGATGTTTTCGGGGCACACGATGTCACAGAGCACGTACTCGTCGGCTCCGATGCAGGGCGGATTGGCACGTGCTTCGCCATCGTAATCTGAATCATATTCCGTAAAAAATAGACCTCCCTGCCAGGCCACAGGTGAGGAGCTGTGTAAGTCGAAATTCGAGCTCCATTCTGGATCGACGTCCATAGAATGCTGATGAAAACCAGGCACTGCAGCCTGCAGCGCCGCCAGGGAGCTGTACACAACACCATCCCATATCCACGTTTCTACTGTCGGCGATCCCGTAGAATGGACAATATTGTAGTCAAAAAGATTGAACGTACTTGGTGCATTGACATATATAGGTCGTAAGACGCCTGCGGTAGAACAGCTTACGAGATTGTTTGCAATGTTAAATCCCGTCACGCTCGATGTGGTTACGTAGATCCCGTATGCATACCCGTTGGTATTACTCGCTCGCGCTGAATTATGCACGATATCCGTGTTTCTGCAATCCCTCGTGTATATGCCATATACGTAGTTCCCCCCTTCGCTGATTGCCATGTTATTGAAAACACGCGCTTTCGCCGCATACGGTGTGTGGAAATTTGCTCGGAATATGCGAAGTGCGATCTGAGCAGAACGGGAATAATTCCCGCTGACCTCCAGCCCGTCATTACAATAATTGATGCTTAGGCTGGTACCAGCACTCGCGAGGTAGGTACCTGTCGCACGCTGAATGATTGTGTTTTCACGAACCGTAGCATCTCCCACGGCATATAGGTTGATGCCATCGTAATAAAAGTCTTCAACCGTGTTTCCAATAAAACGGTTTTCCCTGCTGACAACTGCGTCGTATCGTGAAAAACCGTACCACCAGATCCCGTGGTAGCCGTTTATTATAGCGTTGCATTTGATGAGATTGTAACTGCCATGGTCGCCATACGTTGGCATGCCGCTCAGCGGCGCGGTGACGATGCCCCGGTGATAGTTTGACGTCGTGTTCGCCGGCATGGTAATCACACAGTCGGTGATCTCGTTGTAATCTGCCGAATTGCAGAACTTCACCGCATAGCCGTAGGTCGGCCCGGTCGAGGCGATGGTCAGATTCCGGAAACGCACGTAATCCGCACCGTCGAGCGTAAGCACCGCGCCGTATGGCCATGTGATCGCGTAGGTCAGCACGCGCGTGGCGGCGTTGCCCGCGCCCCCGTCGAAAGTCACGGTGTTCGTGGCGCTGACGCCGGTGAACTGTCCGACGAACACGTACTCGTTATACGTGCCCGCGAGCACGTCGAAATGCACGGGTCCGGAAACTCCCTGGCTGCCGAGTGCGGCCAGCGCGCCTGCGAAACTCGTGTAATCACCCCCGCTGCCAATGGTGTAGTTCCCGCTCAGCTGCGCGCGTGCGGGAACGACCGCACAGACGATGCCGAGCAGCACAGCGACAGTTGAAAATGCATGTTTCAATGTACGCATGCTCTCCTCCTCGAGATTGTATTGAATATGAAACGCGATCCCACGGGACTGTCGAAGCAGTCCGACGCGTGACGCGGTTTTCCGCTATTCAGGAGTACTTGACCTTGTGTCCAAGGTACGTCTCCCATTTTCATCACGCATCGGTAGTACTACGTATTTGCAGTCCGCACGGACGCACATTCCTCCCGACAGACACTCGGAATCCGATTGCGTATTGTGCGCGCAGATCAATGCCCCCGGGCCTTCACCGATTTTCACAGAGGAGGCGCGTCCCTGCCGAAGGGATACGATAAACAAAAACCCCGCCGGTGGGCGGGGTTTATAAGAACGTCTGTGCGTGAAATCAATCTATTCTTTCTGCGAGCACGTGCCGGAGCATCTCTTCCTGCTCCACTGCCACGTCATACATGACGGTCTCGATTTCACCGCCGAACATGCCGCTGAGCAGTTCGACGTTCATCGTCGCAACATGGGTTTTTCCCTGGTGCTCATACACGGCAATGCGGCAGGGCATCATCGCGGAGACGAATCGGGTCGGGGATTTTCCCAGCAGGCGGTTGGCATGATGCGGGTTGCAGATGGAAAACACGCGAATGCCCGGCACCTTGTATCCGTCAGCTGCGAGGCTTTTCTGCAAATCATACACCTGGGGCATTTTCCAGCCGGCCTCCTTCACCTGCTGTTCGATGTGCTCGACCGTGGACGCGAGGTCGTAGGGACTTTTGTGTATGGAAATCATGCGCGAAGGCATCTGATTCCACACGATAAGGAAGACGAGGAGTCCGCCGAGAACGGCACCGCCGAGAGCGCTGGCAAGGTATTTCATATTTGCGTCCTGTTGATCGTAGCTGGAGCGGAATACGCAAAAGGGATTACGTATTCATACGATGCCGAAGATGCGCGGAGAGATTCGTCCGGGTGTCGCGGAAATGAATACCGGATTGATAAGAATGCACCTGTGGGACGTTACTTCCCGAACTCCCCGTCTATGCGTCCGTCCGGAAGCATGCGCGCAATCCAGGCGACCCTGTCCGCATGCTCCCAGCCAATTGCCGTGCCGATGATGAGCACGCTGCCGTCTTTCATGAGCCGCATGCGTGAAATGTCTGTCGTCACCACCGTGCGCACCCCGCTTTCCGGCGCCTCCGTGCCGGCGTGCGTACGCCACTCCCGTTCGATCGCGCCGGACGCGTCGTACTGCCGCACGGTCGCAATGTCCTCTCCGCGAGGACCCGGTGTCTCCGTGCTGATGAGCACGGTCTCCGGGTCCAGCGCGCACACGCCGAAGCCGTATTCATCGCCGAGACGCAGGGACCAGCGCAGGGTGCCGTTATCGTTAAAGCAATGAACCACGGCCGGAAGGCCCCACTCGTTGTCGTTCCACCAGTAGGGATACCCATAGCTGAAGATGCTGCGCTCCGGTCCCACGTGCAGGGAACGTCGCTCATAGCTGCGCAGCCGAGAAGAACTCACGATGGTGCGGGCTGTCGCCGCCTGCAGGTCCGCGATGAGTATGCCCGTTTCGCCGGACAGCAGCACTTCGTGATCGGAGAGCACGGCGATACTGTACCACGCGTCTTCGCCGCCACCGCCGGGAAGCGGAATGTTCAGCACGGCGCTTCCCGTCACGGCGACCGACAGGTACCACTTTCCGTTCTCACCGCGCACGCCCGCCAGGCGTCCGTCGGACAGATAACACTGCGGGTGCCAGCGCATCCCCAGGGTGTCCGGCACGCCCCACTCCTGCACCACGTCCCCGCTGCTGCTGAACACACGCCGCTCGCGGAGACCGTCGATCTGCACGCGTCCGTCCGCCAGCACCTCCACCCCGTAGGCCTGGCGGTCATACCCCCCGCGCTCGAACACGGACCAGAGCAGCGTGCCGCCGGCATCGAGTTTCGTAAGGCGATACATCCGCGGACCCACCTGCGGCTGTCCGTTGTAGAGCACGTACAGACTCCCATCACTGTCTACAGCGATGTCATTGACGACGGTGCCCTCGTAATCGTTGCCTTCGACGATGAAGCCTGCGGGTGCGGGCCCCGGATGTATGACGGGGTCACCTGTCACGCCGCCCTCCTCACAGCCGAGGAGCAGCGTGACAGCAAGCAGAGTATGCAATCGTGTGCGTCGTGCGTGCAATGCCTTCATAGGAGCGGAAAGATACGTGTGATCGTCCTTCATCATCAAGACACATGTGGCGTTGAAGTGTTGCAGACCGCGGACTTATCGCGCCCCGCTCTGATGCACGTAGGACGCCAGCTTCCCGAGGGATGTGACATAGCTGCCGTATTCGTTGTCGTACCAGCCAAAGATTTTCGCGTGCGTGACCGGCACCTGCAGCGCCGCATCCTCGTGTGCGCCGGCAGCGCGCAGCATATCCGGGGAGATGTCGATGAAGCCCGTGCGCGTGTGCGTGTCATGTCCCTCGATCACCGCCGCTGCGGGAACTCCGAGCAGATCGACGGAGACGTTCTGCTGCGCGCTGAAGCGAAGCAGTCCCCGCTGCGGTCCATCCGCGGCTTCGCGGTAAATGTCGTTGATGCGCTGCGCCGTCACGGCGGGCTGACCCTTCTCGTCGAGAGGCGAATGGAATGTGCAGTTCAAATTGATCAGCGACACGGTGCTGGTCGGAATGCGCACCGAGTCGGCCATGAAGCCCACGCGCGCGATGTCGGGGAGCACCTGCTCGAGCGCGCGCGCAGCGCCGGTCGACGACAGGATGATGTTGTTCATCACCGAGCGGGACTTGCGCAGGTCGCTTGCCCCGGTTTTCGGAACGGTGTCGAGGACGCTCTGCGTGTTGGTCGCCGCGTGTATGGTGGAAAGCGAGGCCGTCAGGATGCGCGCGGTGGCCTCTGCCTCGAGCAGCGGTTTCATCATGTGGGCCAGGCCCGTCGTGGTGCACGACGCGGCAGACAGCACGTGATGCCGCAATGGATCATACTCGGTGTGATTGATCCCGTATATCACCATCGACGCGTCATCGGGCAGGTCGGCGCTCCTGTCCTTGATCTTGAACGGTGCGCTCGCGATGACTTTGGAAGCGCCCGCCGCCAGATGGCCCCGCAGGCTGCCGCCCTCACGCTCCGGCGACTGCGTGGGATCGAGATATTTCCCGGTCGCATCGACGACCAGTCCGACGCCTTCCCCGCGCCAGTCGATGGCACGGGGATCCCGCGCGCGGCGCAGCACCCTGATGTGCAGACCGAAAAAGTCAATGATCCCCTTTTCATCGTCGACGATGCGGATTTCCCGCTCGGCGTTCACGCCGCGGAGAAAACGCTCGGCGGGACCATACGTGCTGTCCGTCCCGAGCGCGTGCGCGAAGTCCTCGAGTCCTCCGCCCACTTCGCGCCCGGTGTTCACGACCGCGGTGTCGAAGTACCCGTCCGCCGCGAAATACCAGAGCAGCATTTTCCCGATGCGGCCGAAGCCGTTGACGCCGATACGATTTCCGCTGTTCCCATCGTTCTGCATGATTGTCTCCTCAGGGCATTTGTATGTGTTCGTAGCTCACCGCGAGCTCTCCGCGGTAGATGGAACCGAGGCGTCCGTCGATGGCGATCGCGTCCCCGGAACGGAAGGTGATCCCGTTGATGACGCAGGATTTGTCCGTCTCGTCCACGCGGAGCGCGCGGCAGTCGACAACGCAGGTTTTCTGCAGGCGGACTGCCGTCACCGCGGCATGCGACGTTGCGCCCCCGCGGGCGGTCAGCAGTCCGTCGCATTCGAATATCATCCCGATGTCATCCGGCACGGTATCCGGGCGCACGAGGACCAGATGCGCGTCGGGATACTCACTTCGCAATCGTTCGAGATCCTCCATGTCGAAGCAGACGAGTCCGTTCATGGCCCCCCCGCCGATACCGATGCCGGAGCCGACCTGCTCCGCTTCCGTGACGGTGAAATCGAAGACGGCCGTCTTCTTCTCGTGCACGGGAGAGTGATCGCGCGACTGAAGGATGTACACGCCTTCGGTGGCGCTGCTCTCGAAGGTGAATTCGATTTCCTGGTGCCCGAAGCTGTGCTCCTCCACGATGGCGCGCGCGTAGGATTCCAGTGCGGCGTACACCGCGGGGAAATCCTTCTCGAGTGATATGGCGGTCGGCGCCTGTGCCCGCTGCCGCTGTCGCTCCGACACCGGCAGTGTATGCACCAGTCCCGCGACGATGTCCTCCCCCTGGCTGCACACGGTGAAGTCGCCGTACAGCGACACGCCGCTTTCGCGCGCGAAGGGATCACGCGTGAACAGCACACCCGATCCCGAATCATCATTCCGGTTGCCGAGAACCATTTTCTGCACGACCACGGCGGTCCCCCAGTCCTCGGCGATCTGCAGCTTGCGCCGGTACACGCGCGCACGCTCGGTGTACCACGAGTCGAGCACGGAAAGCACCGCCTGCACGAGCTGCTGGAAGAGATCCTCCTCGAGCGCGACGCCCGCGCCGTGCAGCACTTCCCGGTACTGCTCCGCGATCGCGCGCATCTGCGCCGCGGCGAACTGCACTTTCTGCTCGACGCCCGTTTTCTCCTTGTGCGCGATGATCACGGCGTCGAAGTCGTCGCGGGGTATGCCATGTGCCATGCCCCAGTTCTGCAGGAAGCGGCGGTAACAGTCCCATGCCGTCCAGGCCTGCTCCCTGTCCCGGCTGATTTCCTCGACGACATGCCGGTTCATCCCGACGTTGAGAAAAGTGTTCATCGCACCCGGGATGGATATCGCGGCACCGGAGCGCACCGAAAGCAGCAGCGGTCGCGCAGGATCGCCGAAGCGGGTACGGCTGACGTTCTCGAGGCTGCGCAGACGTGTGCGTATGAGTTCATCGATTTCCGCGCGCATGTCGGGATGCCGTGTGATGGCGTCGCGGCGGCGAAACAGCTCCGTGGTCAGCACGAAGCCCGGCGGCACAGGGAAACCCAGGGCGTAAAGCCTCTTCAGGTAATATCCCTTTGCACCGAGGAACACCGGATTGTCGAGTTCCCTGTTCGGCTCGAACAGGCGTGTGGTCGTCAGACGCGCCTCGTATCCCATCACGCTCTGCACGACCTCGGAGGAAAGATGCTTGAGCATTTCGCTCAGCGAAGCGCTCACCGCCGCGATGAAGGTGTCGAGCTGCTGCACGGGGAAGGTGCTGGAGATAAGCTCACGGTACAGCGTCTCCGTCTGTCCGTGCACCATGCCCCGGTCGACGTCCCCCGGCGATACACCTGCCGCGCGCGCGAGGTACTGCGGCACGATGCGCGCGATCTGCGCCTCATGCGGCGCGATGAAATTGCTGTGAATGATGCTCTTGACATTCCCGGCGAGGAACTGAAAGAGGTTGATGTACTGGTGAATTGTGAAAGACGTGGTGCTCAGGCTGAAGCGCAGCATTTCCACGGTGGAGGAAAATCCTTCGTCGGAGTATCCCTCGATATCGAGACTGCGGCGGAACAGCGCGAGGATGCGATGTATGCGGCGCAGTGTGCCGGCGGTGATGTAGCGCAGGTTGGTTTCCTCGATCAGCCGTTCGAAAAGCCGCGTCGCCAGCGCCTCGAAGCGGAAGACGAGTCCGAGGGACTGGAATTTCGTTTCCATGTAGCGCCCGTACATCGAGGGGATGCCCGCGGCGATGTGACGCTTGTAGTAAATCTCCTCCTGTGCCGTACTTACTTCCGGCGACAGGAAAGTGTCGTGCAGGAGTGCGAGCATGTCGAGGACGAAAGACAGCAGTTTCTCGGGCTGATCTGCGGCACGGAGTTCGCGGAAACGATCGATGTCCGCTTCGCGGATCACATGAAGTTTTTCCATGTGGGGAATGATATCCTCGACCGCGATGCTGTATTTCTCGCGCAGCAGCTGATGGATGCGGCAGAGATGCAGCACCCGCTGCAGGTGCACGTCGTCGACGGGAAATCGGTCCGCCGCGGCATCCGCGAGCGTACCGGACGGGTGCGCCGCCAGTGCGACCGGATCGCAGCGCAGTTTCGCACACATGTGCCGCGTGACCTCCTGAGCACCCTGGAACCAGTCCTCCTCCCGGGAGACCGCCAGATGCACGTCCGCGGGGAGTGCGGCGTGCAGCGGAGTGACGTCGCCGCTGTGCCATGCGCGGAGTATGTCCTCGGTCAGGCGGACATGGCTGTTGTTGCTCTCGGCGTGTATCTGCTTGCGGAGAAAATGGATCAGCCGGTCCTGCCGGCCGGACAGCTGATCGATCACCGTGCTGATGTCGCGCAGCTCCCCTTCCGCCCCGATCTCGTTGAAATACACCGGGAAGAGTATGGCGAGCTGCTTTATCAGGAAATGCAGCGCGCGAATGTCCGCGTTGAGCAGCGCGGTGACATCCCGCTGGAAAAGGTCGTTGTCCGCTACGAACACGCCGCCGAGGCGGAGGTGAATGATGAGCGCGGAGAGCAGCCGCGCGCTGCGCCGGGGATTGTGTTCGATCAGGGCGAGCCAGGTGCGGATGTTCTTCACATGGTTCTTTTCAACCTCCGGCTGCCATTCCTCGTCCACACCGCGCAGTTCCGGGTGCACGAAGCCGAAATCGATGATCGCGTCGATGAAGCGGTCGATCAGGACCGCATCGTCCGTCGCCAGAACCACCTCGCCCAGCGTCTGCAGGCATTCCAGCACGGTGTTCATATGCATCGCGCGCATGGCATGCAGAATGCGGAACATGTCGTCGAGGAATACCGACATTTCCTCGCGCCCGTGCTCTTCGTGAATGCTGCGCAGTGCGCTGTTCAGATCCCAGAGCAGGTGTTCGTGCAGATGCGCGAGTCCGGGCAGGGGCAGGATGGCGGAGATGTAGTACGCTCTCCGCACCGCCGTGGGAAACAGATCGCCGCCCTTGCGGAAGCGCTCGGCGATATCGCGGTCGTCGGGAATGTCCTGCAGCTCCTTCCAGGATTCGGCCGCATCGAGCCGACTGCGCAGCGCGTCGAACCATGTCCGCCCCAGGAATCCGCGCAGCGCATCGGCCTTCTCGCCGAACAGTGTCGCATGCGTGTCGATGATGCCTTCGATATGCGCGCTCTGGCGCCAGGAGTCAATCGCGGCGGCGAGGGCGTCCTTGAGCAGTGCGGTGGCACGTGCGCGGGATATATCCGCCGCTGCCGTTGCGCGAAAGATCGAACGCTGCATGCTGCTGGAAAGCACGCGGAGGTCATGATCCGCATTCAGCTGCTTCTCGACGGCGCTGAGCGCCACCTCCAGCACAGGCCGATGTGCCGCCACATGCTCCGACACGGCGCAATGCTCGATGAACTCCAGCAGGGTCTGCAGTATGCGCCGGCGGTCTTTGACGGACGACGCACGTTCAAGCAGTTCTGCCATGATGCCGACGAAGACGGGGAGATGCGTCTCCGCGGCGTCGAGGGATTCGTAGAACCAGAAGTCCTGCAGCGCGATGCTGCGCAGCTGTGTGCTCAGCCAGGGGATGTCGGGGTAGCGGTGATGATACTCTTCGAGGAACGTGCGCAGGCGTTTGGCCACGCCGTACTGCGAGGACGCTGCGTCGAGAAGTGCTGTGTGGGAAGCGGGCAGATCGCCGCGCTGCGAACGGGTTCGTTCGAGATTCACCCTGAGCGCTGAGGATTCGAAGGGGCGCCGGGCCTCCATCACAACCTCCGACAGCTTTCACATTCGCGGGACGCAGCGGGCCCTCCCGCGCGTTCAACGCATCGCTGAAGCAATGTAGATGTTTTTCCCCACAGACGCCATCACCGGACGCTATTGCTGCGCGCGTATGGCGGCGTCCAGTGCGGAGAGCATGGACTGAAAACGTGTTTCGGCGTCCTCGTGAAACTTCTCGGAATTGGAAAAGAACGTCATTTCCTCCCCGTCCTCGGGTGCCATCGCCGCGAGACGGGAGAGTTCGTAATACACTTCGCCCTTTTCGATGTCCACGCTCAGCGTATACTCGATATCCACCTCGATCATCGGGGCGTATTCGGTGGCCCGTTCCCAGCTTCCTCGCGCCATGAGCGCATGCTGCTGCGCATCTTCGAATTGCAGCACTTCTCCCTCCCAGCGGCAATTGGCGAGCACCCATGCGCGCACCGCGTCGAAGATCTGCGCGTCGCCGAGGTCTTCATAGGTGTAGCGCGCCTCGTGACGCATCATTTCCGGTGTGGCGGACCGCTGTGCGGCGCAGCCCGCAAGAACAAGCGCGCTCAGTGCGAGCAGTGCGGTCCCTTTCATGAAGCTTCTCATGTGTTCCTCCTCTGTGCTATGACGGCAGGCACCATGCCCCCCGGACAGTTGTAAAATGCGATGCGCCGCGGAATCACGCAAGTCGCGATATGCCGCACAATGGTGCGGTGATACCGCGCAGCGCGGAAAAAAGGAACCGTCCGTCACCGGCTTCCCGAAGGCAGTCTGCGATGACGGACGGTGCATGCGATGTCAAAAACGTGAGCGCCGAATGATCAGGAGCCCATCACGAAGCCGATGGTCGCCTGCAGACCGGTCATGTCTTCATGTCCGGTGAAGAGCTGCTCCTCGTCGAACTTGATGAACTGGTATTTCAGGCCGATGCTGATCCCGAACTCATCGCTGAGGAGAATGTCCATTCCCGCGCCGACGTAGAAACCGAAGCGCACGTACGTCTCCGTGTCGTCGGGCTCGTTCTGATTGGAAACCTTCAGTATGTCGCGTCCCGTGAAACCGAGATAGGCGCCCGCACCTGCCATCGCGTACGGCTGCAGCGGATTGTCGGGCAGCGGTGCGAAGGAGAGGCCGAGGGTGACGGGAACGATCACCGTCCATGTATCCGCACTGCGCAATTCATCAGGATTCTCAATGAGATTGTCGAAGTTGAATTCCGTCGTGGTATACCAGAAGGAAGCCGAGGCGTCGAAATACAGGGGACGGCCGACGTTGCGGCGGAAGTGGAAATCCAGGCCAAGCGCCTGCGACTCGTCGACGGCATTGTCCGTTTCGTCGATGACGTTGTCGTTGATGTGGAATCTCTTCTCCTCGTCCTTCGGGAACCACGCGCCGAAGCGAACCGAGAGATAATTATGCCGCTTCTCGCGCTTGTTCTCGATGACGATTTTCGTCTCTTTCTCCTGCTGCGTCGTCTTCTCTGGCTCGTCCTGCTGGGCGAACACGCTGCCCGCGGCGAAAACGAAAATCATGGCGATAGTCAGAAATTGCTTCATGTCTCCTCCTGGGATGATTCCTGCTGATGGCAGGCCATGAAAGGGAGCGGCCGCATATGCGGCAACTCCCGGCTTTGTTCGTTTCAGAATGCCCAAAATTACACATTTTCGGCACAAACGGAAACCATTTTCCACCGGGAAGGACGGTGTATAGGTGCGCACCGGGCCTTGCGGCGATGCCAGGGAATTCCGTAATGTGCGGCATGTCAGGTGAATACTAAAAGGACACCGCTGATGGGCAGGTTGAGAATCGGAAGCTGCAGCTGGAAATACGGTTCGTGGGAGGGACTTGTCTACTCCGCGGCGAAAGGCATCAATTTTCTCGAGGAATACGCGCAGCGGTATGACACCGTGGAAGTGGACCAGTGGTTCTGGTCCCTGCACGGACCGGGGAAAATCACCATGCCCCGGGAGGACATCGCGCGCGAATACGCCGCGAGCGTCCCGGAGGACTTCCGTTTCTCCGTCAAGGTGCCGAACAGCATTACGCTGTCGCATTTCTACAGGAAGAAGAAAAGCGATCCGTTGGAAGAGAATCCGGATTTCCTTTCCGGCGATCTTTTCCTCCGCTTTCTCGACACGCTTACGCCCATGCACGCGCTGCTGGGACCGCTGATGCTGCAGTTCGAATACCTCAACCGTCAGAAAATGCCTGCGCAGGACATTTTTCTCGACAGGCTCGGGGAATTCCTCGCAGCCGCGCCGCGGGATTTTCCCATCGGCATCGAGTCGCGCAATCCCAACTACCTGAACGCGAAGTACTTCACCCTGCTGGAGGAGCACGGCGTGCATCATGTGTATTTGCAGGGATATTACATGCCGCAGGTGACGGAAGTATTCGGGAAAGGAGGCGCACACGGGAGCGGGACGAGCGTCATCCGTCTGCACGGACCGGACCGCAAGGGCATCGAGGAGCGGACGGGCGGCGAATGGAATCGGCGGCTCGAGCCTCGGGAGGAGGAGCTGGAGGATATCGTGGAAATGACGAACGTCCTGCTCGCGCAGGACGTCGACGTGTATCTGAACGTGAACAATCATTATGAGGGATCGGCGCCGGTGACCATCGCCAGGCTGCGGGAAATGCTGCAGCTCTGAGTCCGGCGTCAACGCAGGCCGGGGGTTACTGCGGGGGCAGGACGCAATTACGTCGCATGTTCCCGTGGCAGGCGCGGGTCCATGATGCGTCGCACCATGTCATCGGCCTGTTGTGATGCGCGGCACACGCCCAGAGTCACGAGAATCGCCCCGAGAGCGGTGAGCAGGATGAGCAGAGAAATCAGCAGTGCCATAAGGACCTCCGTTTCATTTCTTCCGGAATAGTGCGGAAGAAACGGCGAAGCTGCGAGTCAATATTGATTCAGGGATGGATTTCGGGACGCATTTCCCTGTCCCGGACTTCAGGTCCAAAAAAAGGCATGCGGGCGAAATCGACAATGGACGCGGTGCCGATTCCGCCCGCAACTTCTCCCGTACCACCGGGAGACCTGTTTCGTGCGTATTACCGCACGACTGCGAAGTGTTCCACGTACGCGCGGCCGCCCGCGAGCAGTCTGAGCACGTACATGCCGTTCGTCAGCGCGTCGGTCGGCAGGTCGAACACGTGCGACCCGGCATGCAATTGCCGGGCATCGAGCACGCGCTGCACCTCTCGTCCTGCCGCGTCATGCACCGTGAGCGTCACCACTTCGTCTTGCCGCAATGCGCAGGCGACAGTCGTATTGTTGACACAGGGATTCGGATACACATCGAGCTGCATGTGTTCCGCCGCCGCGTTCATGGCCACCTCGATCACCGGGGACAGATCGTCCGTGCCGTCCCTGTCGATCTGCCTGAGGCGGTAGCGCAGCTTATCCTGGTACGCCGGCGGCCGCAGCAGCCCCTCCAGCATATCGTCCCAGTCGTAGATCACCGGGTAGTTCACCGTTCCCTTCCCCGGCACGAAGCCGATGGCCGTCCACTCTTCTCCCTCCTCCTGCCGCTGAATCTCGAAGCCGTAATTCTCAAACTCCGTCGCCGTCTCCCAGTGCAGATGCACCCGGTCACCCCGGTCGTAGCCGGAGAAGGAGATCAGCTCTACGGGGAGGGGGGAGGTGTTGAGATCGGACCATGTACCGAAATTCCACTGTGCTGCTGTCAGGCTATCACCATATACTGTGGACACCGTCGGATCAGTATCCCACTGCAGATTCGAAAACCCATTAGCATCGAGAACGGAAAAATTGAATGTGATCAGGTCGACCCAACTCTGTCCTACGACGGTTCCTGTACCTGTACCCAGGTACGTGATGTCAATAGAGATTTCACTGCTGGTGTTTCGTGTTAGGCTATATCCAAAATATGTCAGATTCGTTGTAATCAGAGGGGCGAACGAATAGTCGACACCGGATGTAGGGGACATTGGGAAGGATAAATCTGCATCATTAAAAGTAAACACGAAATTGCTGGATCCCAATCGTGCAATGGCGGAATTCGTTTTTATCTGGGCTTTCACGGAATACGTACTACCGTTGTTGGACAAAAGCACAAATTGCATATCGACCCAAGTTTGCGCGGATGTTCTCCCGCACACCCCGAGCAACAACAGTATCATGATCATTAATATGGTTTTCATTTTCTCTATACTCCTGCTTACGGTACCTGGGTTGCGCGTCCGTTATTTGGGAACCAGCACTGGATTAAATCTGTCGCATTGACGCGTGAGCTGAGGTTGCAATCTCCTCCGAGCAGTCCCAACTGACCATTCTGGGGGACCCATACGCCGACCAAATCAGTTGCATTCACACGGCCGGATCCATCGCCGTCACCTGCGTAAAGTCCATACGAAGTGGTCGTTAATTGCTTCATGGCATTCGATCCGTATGCATTGCTCATTGAGGTAGTAAAATCATACGGACTCGTCGGCGACGTCGTGCCAATTGGGACAGCACTCGCTGATTGCACGGCAAGGTGATTACGATGGCGTATCACGATATAGTAGTTTCCGGAGGGCACACCGCAGGGGATATCAACGTTCGCAGCAGCTGTGGCGGCGACAACATTCCCATCACTCTTGAGGAAGCATGATCGTGATTCCACAATGCTTCCCGTTGCCGTTTGGCGAAGCTCGAACAACACCCAATCAACTACTCCAACAGGGAGCTGTTCACCGAACGCAATGGGATCCTGAGAGAAAGGGCTTGTCTGCTGTGCGGCGAAATCTGCATCACGCACGGCAGTGCTCATTGAGTTCGTTGCTGAAGAATACGGACCCTCCAGGAACACTTTAACCTTTGCTCTTCCATACCAGAGATAAATAAGTCCATCGTGTACAGTCCGTGTCAACGGATTGTTGTATTCATCCCGCAGCAGGCAGACTGTAAAATCAATGGGAACTTCCTTCTGCACACCGAACTGTACGGCACGGTAAAAGACCGTGAACAGAACGCCACTCGTGCTTGTCTCTGGGGTCACTCCCAGTATCGCTTCATCCACGATGAGCTTTCCAGGCGTGCTGTAATCACTGTACTGCACTGTACGGCTTCCGGAAGTCGAAGAGGTCGACAGGAAGTCAAACGAAAACACACCGAGGACCTGGATAGCGGTCGGGTCGTAGGAAAGCTCGATGGAGAAGGCGAAGAGCTCCGTCAGATCATCGATGCGGATATTGAACTGATGGATGGACTGGTCCGCAACAAAATGCGGTGAGTCTTCCATGCTCACGACGGGAACTGTCTGTCCATGTACACCACTCGCGAAGAGCAACAGAAACAGGAACAGAACCACGCGTTCTATGTGATATTTCATAATTATCGTCATTGGTCAATCATGAGGATGCGCTGCAACAGCGCTCCATGAGTTGTCGAAAGCATCGCGAAATACACCCCGGGATTCAGACGCCTTCCACTGTCGGTGTGTCCATCCCAGGATAGTGTGTGAATGCCGGGTGAAAACTGCCCGGCGTCGATGGCATGGACCGTGCGGCCCAGCAGATCCACGATACGTACAGAGACGTCCGCCGAATGCGCCATATCGAGGCGCAGCTGCAGCGGGGACGCGTCGGGATTCCACGGCAACGGCCAGCATGATAGCTGATGCGGAATGGATGGGATGTCCCCAATCCCGTTGCTCAAGTCTACTGTCACCGACGTTCCGGTAAGTGTAACGTCTTCAATCGGCGCGAGCGCGCTGTCAAAGAACTGTGCGGTCACCACGCCGATGTCCGCAACGCCTTCCTTTAATGCGTGCATGCGCATCTTGAACAGATCTCCGTTTCCCATGGTCCAGCCCGGTCCGAGTATGGACTCGTCCGCGCCGGCCTCCCCCTGCAGTGAATCGATTTTCCGGAAATAAAACGTGCTGTATCCCTGGAAGTAGCCGATTTTCTCGACTGCCAGGCAGCGCAAGAGGCTGGTGTCATAGGACAGCCTGATGCCATAGGTGCGCAGCGCGGGGAAATCTCGCACGTGCACCGTGAGTATGCACTCCCCTCCAACACCCACCGTCGGTGCGGCGGCGTGCACTTCCAGCGTCGGCTGCTGCGCGTGCAGCAACGAGGCGCTGAAGAAGAGGAGGAATAGAATCTGTTTCATTTTGCGTCCTTGTCTTTCGTGGTACGGGGTGCCTTCGATGCCGGCCGGATACGACCAGCGACCGATGATGCGGGAGGTCCCCCGCGCGACTGCCGAAACAGCCGCGCGGGGGATTCCGCGGAGGAGTTACTTGTTGAGGACCATGGTCTTCTGCAGCATGGTCGTACCTGCGGTGAGACGGTAGATATACATACCGCTCGCCACTTCACGTCCGTCGTCGCTGCGACCGTTCCACTGCACGGCATGCGTACCGGCATCCCTGTTCGCGTCAAGCAGGGTCGCCACATGCTCGCCCAGGGTCGTGTAGACCTCGAGGCGCACCGGCGTCGATTCGCCGAGCGTGAAGCGGATCATCGTATTCGGGTTGAAGGGATTGGGATAGTTCTGCGACAGCGTCACAGAGAGCGGCATCGACGGCGTGGCACCGTTGACCTCCACCGGACGGTTGTATCCGTCACGAGCGAGAGCGCGGACCAGATTCGCATCGCTGCCGTTATCCAGCGTGAGCATGCAGAGCACGCCCTCACTGTGCAGGCTGGCACCCATGCGCGCCATATCGACGGTGACGACATTGTCGTCGGTCTTATAGGCGAGTAAGCCATTCTCGTCCAGCAGGCTGCCCTTGCTCACGCCCGCGAGAGTCACACCATCCGGCAGTTCGAACTGCAGGCTGAGCGCACGCACGTTCGCGACCGGACCGCGAAGCATGACGGGAACGAGCATCTGCTTTCCGCTGGCGACAGGCGTGCCGAGATCGATAGCGACCGCATGCTCCTGCACCGGGAGCTTGGGATAGGAATTGTTCGCCGAGAGACCGTAGCTGATCGCGAAAATGACGAGATCTTCGAAGTTGATCAGGCCGTCCGGCTGCGGGAGTCCGTCGATGTAATTCGTCGTTGTCGGACCGAGGTCGTACTTGAGCTTGTAGCTTCCGAGCGGACCGGAGGGCGCCACATCGCTGAAGTAGGAAATCGACCATGCATTCAAATCATACACGTCAACGGAACCGTCGCCTGAGGAATGATCAATACTGACAGTCGGCAGAGTCTGCCAGCTGCCGGTCGTATCGACCACGTCACCAAGATAGATACGCGAGCGGCCGTCGTCATTGAGATCGAGGATGTAGGCCTCGTTCAGGTTCGTGCGCACATGCGCGTCATTGAACACGATCGGCGAGGGGAAACCGCCGAGTGCGGTAAACGCAAATGTCGTCAGCGTCTTGACGTTATCGACCGTCCCCTGCGGATTGCCGATATCAGTGATGGAGATATCCGCCGTGATCGTATTGTCCGTACCCGCGGTTCCCTCCTGCGCGAGATGCTGCAGCGAATACGTACCGAAAATGCTGCCGACTCCAGTGCCGACCGTTCCAACGCCTGTGTTCAGTGACCAGTCCGCGGGATCATACTGCAGAGTAATCGAGCTGGCGAAGATATCCGCCGTGCCCGTGCCGCTGTATTCCGGACGCACCGCAATACCGAACACCTGGTGTTCCCAGCTCCAGTCATCGGTCAGGTCGCCTGTACCCATCCAACCCTGCCAGGTCGCGGCAGGACTGATAGTCGACTCGTCGAAGGAGTCGTTAACGATACCGTCATCGATCTTCAGAACCAGCGGCGTGCTGGGAGTGTTGACGAAGCTGAACTGTGTGAAGTGATTCACCGTGAAGGTAAATGTGTCATCGGTTGTCACGGCAGGAGTTCCATTGTCATCGTACGTCCCACCGATGAGCTGCCACTTGTGCGAACTCGTATTGTAGAAATGCACCTTCGTGTTGCTGCCAAAGCCCGAGGGCAGTGCGGAAAGTGTAATCGTAACCTCGAACTGGTAGTTCGGCAGGTCTGAAGTGATTTCCAGGAAGATGTTGTTGAGGCCACCCTGCGGCAATGCTGCCGCATGGGACGGAACATAGCCGTACCAGTTCACGGTGACATTCCCACCACCGGCTGGCAGTGTGGAGAAATTCATCGTGACATCGTCAGTACCGTCACCACTACCATCGAATTGGTAGTCGTAGGAAGTCTGCGTGATGTTGTTCTGTGTGGACCATGGATAATAGTCCACATCCTCACTCACGTCATTTCCAAGAGTACCGACAATATTCAGCATGTTCGCGACGGTCGGCTCAGGCCACGATGGGAGTTCGGTGCCACCGGATGCGGGCAGAACGTCCTGCGGACCGTCATTGGATCCCCACCAGTTGTTTTCGGCATTGATAACCGAACCGAGATAATTGTTCAATCCGTAGGTAGCACAGCCCGTGATGCTGTTCCCATTCACAGCCGTGCTGAGTGTTGCTGTGCCACTCACGCCGACAGAAATCCCCTCGTCCCAATCAGCAACGATATTGTTCTCTGCGATCATAGTGGCCGAAATACTTCCAGCAGGCCACAGGTCAATTCCGAGGCCATTCGTCCCATCCGAAATCACCGTATTGCGGGCGACATTGAATGTCGAACTCCCTGTCCCGTCGGGCCAGCAGCCAATACCGTACAGGTATGATGTCGTACCTATTGTCGTCGCATCCGTTGTTATCGTGTTGTTCGTGATCTCGCCATTCTGCATCAGACCATAGATATTGGTCTGACAGTCCGTCAGCGTGTTCTGGTCAATAGTCATGCTTCCGGCATCGTACATGAGCATCGCCGAAGCTGTCCAGCCGCTGCCTGTGTATGCGATACCACTCACGGTATTCCCACGGACTGTACCACTGGCACCATACCCGACCTGAATTCCGTTCTGGGCAGTGACTGATGTACCGCCGGCGCCGACAATGACATTATTCAAGACAGTTACGGTGTAATCACCGCTCAGTGCCATGGCATTCTTCTGAAAGCCGGTAATTGTCGTACCGGAAATTGTCAGTGTCCGCAGATTGCTGTCATCTACATATGCGTAAATGCCCACGCCGTGCTGATTGCCACTGAACGGCGTATCGCGGATGTCAATAATTCCGCAATCAATGACCGATCCGCCGGCATTGTAGAAGGCAACTCCATGGAACTTGTAATTCGCATTCCCGTTCCCGTCTCCGTCAACTGTCACATCCTTAAGGACGAGCGTGGAACTGTTGATCGCAGCAATAACCGGATAGTGATCATAGGATGTCGAGTACGGACTTACAATCGACGCCGGTGCAACAACACTCGTCGTCGCGCTCCCGGCTCCCAGTATGCTCACATCCTTGGTAACGACAATTTGTTCGGTATAGCTTCCAGCCGCGACATGCACGGTGCCGCCGTGAGCAACGGCATCCACTGCCTCTGCGACAGAACTGAAGGCATCATATTTATATGCAATCGCAGGGCCCGCTGCGTCCGGATCTGCACCGTAGGTGGTACTCGACCATGTCGCATCCACGTACACGACATCGGGCGCCGTAATTGCGAGTGCACGAAGTGCTTCCGCATGACACTCGATCCCACCTGATTCAGTCGTTGACGCACTGGGATAAACAAGGATCTGTCCATTTGTCTGCTGCAGCGAGCGAATGAAAGCGATCGCTTTCCCGATCTCCGCGGCATACGTGGTCGCGTCATACTCAAACAGTGCAAGTGCTGCGAATGCCGTCGTCTGCACGTTCTTCGGCCATGAACTCGTCCCTGTTCCTTCGGGGAAACCACCATCGCTGGTCTGATACGTAAGCAGTGTCGTGATCAGATCGGCGGTGGATGATGCCGCCGAGTATCTTCCTGCGTTGGGATCAAGATCGATACTTGTAACAGCAGAGGCCCAGATGGCACCCGCGAGGCCGATGACCTCGAAATCGTTGTCGGTGCTCGTGGTCTGGTTCAGTCCGCTCAATACGGCAGCCATAAGCGTATTGCGTATCGCTGTTTCCCCAGCGTAGTGTGCACCGATGGCAGGACCGGCAAGATCCCAGGGTGAAAGCTCAATGATGCTTGCGCGCCCGGCGATAACCGCCGCACCATAGTCGGCTGCATCCTGGTCATTGCTCTCACCGTACGTACCCGCGGTGAGTTTGTCCCAGAAGTACGTCTGCAGGAAGTCAGCATATGTTGAGGTGCCTGTCACCTGCGAGAGCAACTCCAGGTAGTACGTGTCGTGCGTGACAATCTTCGGGTCACTATCAGTAAACGTCCGGGGGTATGTCGGAACGAGATAATCACCTGTTGCAATTGCCGCAGTCAGATCGACCGCCAATCCATTATGCTGGTACGCACTGAGGAGGCCCTGTGCAGTCGTACCCTGTGTGTTTGGTGTGGCAGATGTGCCTCCGGGCGTCCAATCGAATCCACCGGAAGCCAGTTGTTCAGACCTGAGCCAGGCGGATGCGTCCGCGGCGCCTGCCAGAATAAGCGCCGGACCGGCACCTGCTCCCTTTGAAAGTGTCCCGCCATGGGATGAACCTTGTATTATAGAAGAGGTCGGGAGGTCATAAGGCTGCACTGGAGGTGGCGAGGACTGTGCAAACAGCAACGCCGGAACAATCAAGCCTATTAGCAAGAACATTGAAAAAACATGTGTACGCTTCATTTCGCACCGTGTAGTTCGTTAAGAAATACATATCGTATCTGAGCTCGTAAAATTGAAAGAGCCTGCAAAAACAGGCAGCGCATTGTTGTCAATACGCTGCCTGACAGTTGTGGTTTTATTTACTCAGCACCATCGTCCGCTGCATGACATTCTCACCCGCGGTGAGGCGATAGATGTACATGCCGCTGGACTGTGGCTGGCCGTTATCGCTGCGTCCGTTCCACTGCACGGTATGCGTACCGGCATCGACGACACCGTGCGTCAGCGTCGCTATGCGGGCCCCAAGGACGTTGTAGATGTCCAGGCGCACGGGCGTGCTTTCGGTAACGGTGTAGGTGATGTTCGTTACAGGATTGAACGGGTTGGGATAGTTCTGATCGAGCGCAATCGAACCTGCCACCGGAGTCATCACGTGTCCGACCTGGATCGGATTGTTGTGACTGTCACGCGCAAGTCCGGAAACCTGTGCCACTTCACCGTCACCCGCGAAACGCAGGGTCAGCAGGGCACCAGAACGGCGGATGCTGTTCACTGCGCCGAGCGCCGCCATGTCGACCATGACCATGTTTCCTTCTTGGCGATGGAAGACGACGACGTCCTGCGCACTGCCGGCATATTCCGCGGAAAGCAGGCTGCCGAAACGGCCATTCAGGACGAGGGAAAGTCCCTTGAGGTCGACGGGATTCGTGCCGCAACCGAGCGTCACAGTCGTGATACCGTCGGCAGTCGTGACATCCGTCACGTTGAGTGCGATGGATTCTGGGGCCGGTGCGCTGCGCGGCAGGCTATTGTTGGCACTGAGACCGTAGTTTATGGCAAAGATCATCAGGTCTTCGAACTCGATCGCGCCATCGACATCGGGAAGTCCGTCGACATAATTCGTGCTCGTCGGACCGACGTCGAATTTGACCTTGTAATACGTCATACCGGTACCACCGGGGACACCCGACCAGTAGGCCTGACTCCAGATATTCAGATCGTACAGGTCAATGGCACCATCACCGGAACTTTCGTCAACGCTGTTGGCGACGTCGCCGAGGTATGCCTTGATGGTTGCATCACTCGTTGTCGACCAGACAAACGTGGGGGCACCCGCAGTCTCGAAATGCCGCAGGTCGGCACCGATGATATCAACCTGGCTGCTGCCTGGATGGAGCAGTTCAAAATTCAGCTTGGCGATGTAATCGCCGGTGCTGAGATTCCCGTCAACGTTCTCATTCAGCAGTGCGGCATCCATGCGGACGCTGTTGCTGGAACCGAGGGCGCTTGCCGTCGCATATGCGACCGGAGCGAAAGTCCCGTCGTAAATGCCCCAGTCAACGGAGGAATAGTCCAACACACCGTCGGTCCATTCGACCGTCACTTCCGAGGATCCGAATTCGGCAGTCGTCGCAGGCACGACATAGAGCGAAACCGCCTGCGTGCCAGTGTATCCCCAGTCGTCTGCGGGATTCGTGTAGCCAGCCGGAAGCGTCGCCGGAAGATCCCAGTTATTGTTCGGGTAAATCACACCGTTTGACGTCACGGCGGGATCGCCGGTCACGTACAGGTCGTATGCCGTAGCGGCGGTGTTGTGGTATCCAGACACCGTGGCTGCGCCGTCGAGATAGGAGAAGAGCGTGAAATGCTTGGTCGAGAACGTGTAAGTGTGGTTCACACCATCATACGTTCCGTTCAGCGGGCGCCACTGCTCCGTGGTCGTGTTGTAATACATGACGACGGTGTTCGCATCAAAGGTCGAAGCCATGCCGAGATCCGTAAGATCGATCTCGATCTCCACATCGAAGCTATAGTTGGCCAGATTCGAAATAATCTTGAAGTAAAGATCACCGGCAACCGCGGGATCAGGGATGGAAGGATCCGGGTTTGACGTCGTGATAATGCCCTCGAAGGAACCCCCGCCTTCCGGGAGGGTTGTGAACGTCAGTTTCGTGTCGTTCGTGCTGTTATTGTTGCAGTCAAGGTTGTACACAAGCCCTGTCTGGGCAACCTTCGTGCCATTCGCCTTGACGGTCCAGGGGTAATACTCAACGTATTCCGTTACGGGCACACCGAGCAGTCCCGCGGGAGCGGCATTCAGTGCATCACCGATCGAAACCGTCGCTGACGTCGTCGTCGCAACGACCTCAGTCGTTCCAGCCGGATCGTCGGGGCCGTCGTTGCTCCCCCACCAGTTGTTTGTGGCATCGACCGTGGTATTCATTTTGGCGATCATGCCATAGTTTAGAACGCCGGAAAGATCGTTGTCATACGCCACGACATCAGAGACGTCAGCATCGGCATATCCGACGTAAATACCTGTTGCACAGCCAGAGAAGGACGAGTTATCAATCTCGGCTTCCGTACCCGTACCATAATAATCCGTGACGAGAACACCTGCCGACGTCGAGCCGTCAGTTGACGCGACACCAGAATTGTTCAGTATTTCACAGCCAGAGACGGTTCCTGTACCGCCACCACCGAACTCGACTGCATAATCAAGCCAGTCGCCAGGTCCCTTTCCGTTGAAAATGCAATCCTCGACATCGGCGTCCGGTGCCGCCGGTGGAGTAAGTCCCAGAGCATGACCACGAACATGCACACCGATGCGCTGAATGTTATCGAATTCACATCTGCGAACTGCATTCCCGATGCCATTAAGGAACACAACTCCGCGCCCGTCATACTGTGCGGATTTAATGTTCTTGATGACACAGTCTTCGATCACGGATGTACCACGGGACTGGATTGCCATTTGGATGGTCTGCTGCACGTCAGACAGATCAGTACCATCAAGCGTCAAGTCACTGAGGTTGAACGACTTGCTCGCGTGTACATAGAACCATCCACCATTGGCAGAATATCCAGATGATGCCGTGCTGTGATTCGGTTTGACGATCGTCGAACCTGCGCCTGCACCGTTGATCGTGAGGTTCTTGTCTATCACTATCTGGCCATCCTCGAAGAACGTGCCCGGATCGACGTTGATCACGTCGCCGGAGGCTGCCGCCACTACGGCTGCCTTAATGGTGAGACCATCCGGTACGTAGAGACTCATATCGGAGAGATCGACTATCCATCGACCGTCGTCGAGGAAGTGCCCGACATTCGGGTATGGAGTGAGAGCCGCGTTGACCGCCTTCGTTTTACTGTCATAGAAGTTCGCATACTCGATCCACGCTCCTTCGCTGCCATAGGCATTGTTGGCGGGGCCGTGGAACACCCAGTCGAAATCACCGCTGACAAGAGTCACGTCCGCACCGGCAGCAGGATTCGTGCTGTAAGTAATTTCAT
>CAJXSA010000008.1 GCA_913060595.1 uncultured Ignavibacteria bacterium | reverse complement strand
CGCAGGATGCAGATGTCACACAGGATGCGCTGTACGGCCTCGGCTGGGCGCACTTCAGGGCACAGCAGTTCGGAGAGGCCGAGAAAGCCTTCAGCAGGCTGACGGGCGAATTCCGCGCCGGCGTGCATGATGTCGACGCAAACGTGCGTCTCGGAGATGCGCAGTATGCGCAGAAACACTTCGCGGATGCCGCCAAAACCTATCGGTACACTTCCCGCATGTACCCCGGCAATCCACTCTCCGCCTACGCCCTGCTGCAGCTTGCGAGCTGTGAGCATCGGCTCGGAAACACGCCCGCTGCGATCAGCACGCTCCGCGGACTGCTGTCGCGCTACCCGGAGTCCGATTACGGGGACAAGGCGCAGTTCTCTCTCGCATGGATGTATTTCCAGAGCAAGGATTTCGACGTCGCCATCACCGAGTTCGAGAAACTGGTGCGGGACTGGCCGCAGAGTCCCCTGCTCCCGCAGGCCAAATACAGCATTGCCGACTGCTATTACAACAAGGGTGACTATGCCGCGGCGGAAGAAGGATACCGCAGGGTGCTCGACGACCATCCGGATGCACCGAAGGTCAGTGATGCGCTGGAAGGACTCGCGCAGGCCCTGCGCATGCAGGGACGCGAGGATGATGCCGCGCGCGTGAAGGAGGAATGGCTGCAATCGAATCCCCGCAGCGGTGCGGCGGACGAAGTGGTTTTCGCCAATCTGCGTGATCTCGCCGCACAGGGCAGTCCGTCAGAGGCCATTCCCGCCCTGCAGGGTTTCATCGCTTCCCACCCTTCGTCACCGTTGCTGCAGGAAGCGCATCTCCTCCTCGGAAACTCCTTCAGGGAAAACGACGACCTGGTCGAAGCCGAGAAAACACTGCGCGAGGCGATCACATTCGATCCGCGATCCCCGCTCGCAGTGGAGGCAAAATTCTCCCTTGCCGCGAACGCCATGGCGCAGCAGGACAGGAACAAGGCTCGCGTCATCTGCGAGGAGCTTCTCAACGATCCAGCGGCACGCGGATACCGTGCGCAGGTTCTCTACCAGCGGGGACTCATCCACAAGTCGGACAAGGATTTCGCTGCCGCACGCACTGATTTCGAGGCAGCACGCACTGCCCAGCCGGAAAGCCGGTATGCCGCCCTATCCGGCATAGAACTCGCCGTGCTCACCGCAGAAGAGGGAAAACTCGAGGATGCGCTGACGCAGCTGCGCGCCATCGCATCGACCCGTGTCGATGCCGTCGGCGCCGAAGCACAGTTCCGGTCGGGTGAACTGCTTTCACACGCCAAACGATACGAGCAGGCGCGGGAAGCTCTGCTCCGCGTCGGCTACGTATTCGCGGACGACGCATCGCTCTGGAATGCGCGTGCCCTTCTGCTTCTGGGCCGTATCAGCGAAGCGGAAGCTCGCAACGAGGAAGCGGTCAAATACTATCAGAAGGTACTCACGCAGTACGGTGGATCGGACGAGGCGCGGGAAGCACGGACAAGGATGGAGATACTCAAATGATGAAAACCCTCCTTCTCTCCCTGTTGATCGCGTGCATCGCCCTGCCCTCCGCGGCACAGGACAAGCCTCGTCCCCCTGCGAGAGAATTCACGCCGGAGACACGTCAGGCAGACGATGTGCTGCCCGCACTGCAGCTGCCCGAATACGTGATCACCGGAAGCGACATGATCAGCTTCACCGAGGACAGGAAAACCGCACTGAAATGGCCGGATCAGAATCCGTTCTCTGCCCGCGCGGGCCGGGGTGTTCGTGAGCAGCGTTTCTTCGGAACGGCACCCACACGCATGCCGCTGCGAAAAGCAGCACTGAACGGCAGCACGGAAGTGTTCCGCGTCAAGGCCGGCGCCGGCACCTGGTCAACGCCTCACCTGCAGGCGTGGTATGCTGACCGCTACACGCTCGGCGATCTCGCCACACACGTTCTCTACGAACGCAGTGAGGGACACGTCCCGCGTGCGGACTACAGTCGATTCGCCTTCGATCTGGGCGGTGGCACCTACCTTCCCCGCGACCTCACACCGCTCCTGGCATCCTCCCGTCTTCAGGGTTCCTTTCATGCCGATGTGCATTCCTACGGTCTCTATGCCGACAAACTCGAACGCACCTCGCCTCCTCTGGATTTTCGGCGCGATGTGCTTTCGCTCGACTGGCAGGCCGATCTCATCTCACGGCGCAACCGTGTGCTGGATCACAGTCTGACCGTGTTCTTCCGTCACACGTCCGCCGAGGAGCAGCTCGCACTTCTCGATACAATGGATCTCGACACATACAGCGGAAGCGAAAACCGCATGGGAATCGACGGTGCCTCGCGACTGCATATCGGCGGACTGTCTGTCGACATCGATGCCGGACTGCATGTCAACGAACTGTCTGAGACCGCCGAAGGCTCGACGCGCCCGTTTTTCACCGATGCAGGGGCGATAACTCGCTATCAGTTCAATGAGAACACCGGGTTGGATCTCGCTGCCCGTCTGTACCTGTACCGCGGCAGCGATCATGCCGCACAGTTTCGCTTCTATCCCACCGTGCTTCTGCGGCATCGCCTCGGGGAGTCCTGGAGCATGCACGGAGGGTACGCACCGACGGTGCGCGAACGTTCTTTCGCCGACTTCCTGCGGCACAATCCCTACACCATGCTCGCCTCGGCGATTCGCCACACCGACGTGCCGCTGCGATTCGAAGCCGGCGTATCCTTCGATGACCGGCAGCGGACCTCCGCCCGTGTCACCGCATCATTCAGTGCATCGCAATCCTGGGCACGTTTTTCTCTGCTCCCGGATCCGGTCCGGCAGCAGTGGGAATTGCGCTATGACGGCAGCAGCACTGTCCTGGATCTGCGAGGTGACCTGGCGCACGCCTTCAGCGACAACACACGGATACAGGGGAACGCCGTATTTCGCAGCACGCAGAATGACGTCGTCGACGGCGACATCCCGTACCTGCCGACATACGAGGCTCGCGTGCTGCTCCAGCACGACTTCCCGTTTGATCTGCGCCTGCAGAGCAGCATTCTGCTTGCCGGTGAGCAGCGCAATGCCGAAGAGCAGGCCCTCCCGGGCTGGCTTCTCCTCGGTCTCGAGCTTGAATACCGCATTCTCGATGCCGTGGCGATCTTCCTGCGCTTCGACAACATTCTCGACCAGAAATACGAACGCTGGGACGATTACCGCGAACGCCCGTTCTTCATGATGGGTGGTGTGGTCGTCCGGCTCTGATATATGGCTTCGCTGACAGACATATCGCTGCGCACCGCCGCAAAACTCGGCATGCAGTCTGCGGAACTGCAACCGTACGTGGAGACGATGCTCGCAATCGTCGACGAAGCGAAGCGCCGCGGTGAGGACATCGAACTGATGACCTTCGGTACTCTCCGCACCGATTCCGGGCAGTGGGCGTTTCACCCGCACGCGTCCCTTCTCCCCCCTGACGAGGAGGAGGAACTGTGAAGCGCGAACAGCTCATTCGCGACCTCTCCGACCGGCTCGGTGTTCCGGAGCACAGCGCACAGGTGTTTCTTCACGCCTTCTTCGATGCGGCGAAAGCAGCGCTGCGCACAGGAGATCCGCTGCGCATCGAAGGTCTCGGAAACTGGATTCCTTCCCTGCACGAGGACGGAACGCTCAGTTCAATCGAGTATGTCCCGGTCGCGAATGAGCCTGTGGTCGCAACCGCACAGGGACCGGTGTCGAGCATCGACAGCATGCACTTCATTCCCGCGGCCGCCCTCGAGAGCTTTTCCGTGACGCAGAATGCACTGATCGACGTCGCGGAGGTCGTGGACGAGGTGCAGCGCCAGTTCACTTCCGAAAACGGACGCGGCAATGCGATCATCGATCCCGACAGCGATTCATCGACCGTGCCTGCGATTTCTGACGTCGAAGATGAAGAGGAACCGCATCACGCAACAGACACCGAAGAGATAGACGAACAACCGCAGGTGATTGCACCCGATTCGTTGCGTGATACGGACGGGAGCACGGAGTGTGAAGCGGACCAATACACGTCACGCGGCGTCGATGATACGTCGCCATCCCCTGCTGAGGATGGCGTCGGAATCGACACCGGGGAGGCGTTCAACGGCGAGGACCATGAAGCCGATCCCGATCACACCCTGAGAGCTGCTCCCGCATCGACGGAGACGGCTGCGCCGCCAGAGACTGAGACAGCGTTCCAGGATCCTGAGACGGATGAGATTGATGATGAGGACACGGAGGAAGAGGACAATGAGGTTTTTTACCGGAACCGTGACCAGCTGTACCACCCCCCGCAGGAACGAAACACTCGTCCCCTGCTGATTGTCGCTCTCGTGCTCACCGCCGTCATGATCGTCATCGTTCTGTCGATGTTTTTCGGTGAGGAAGAGCGACCCGTGGTACCCGGAGCGGGTGAAAGCTGTCTTCCTGCCCTTGAAATCGGCGGTCAGACTGCACCGGCGTAAATCCGGACGAAGGAAACACCGAACAATACACACACCAAAGCGGAGACTTCGATGACTGTATTCGATCTCTTTCTGAAAGGCGGCATCATCATGTGGATTATCCTGGCCGCCTCTCTGCTTGCCGTCGCGCTGATCATACAGAAACTGATCACACTTTCACGTGTGAAAGTCGATGGCGGAAAATTCATCCTTCAAATTCGTTCCGTGATGAGTAAGGGGGATATCGCTGCCGCACTGACCATGTGCTCGGAAGCCACCACACCGCTCTCGAATATCCTTCGCGCGGGACTGCTGAAGATGAAGGGCACGCATCAGGACGTCAAAGACGCTGTTGAAGCCGCTGCCCGCATGGAAGTCTTCAAGCTTGAACGCGGACTCGGCCTGCTCGCCTCCGTTGCAGGCATCGCACCGCTGCTCGGATTCCTGGGGACGGTCACCGGCATGATCAGCGCCTTTCGCGTGATCGAGGTCAACGAAGGTGTGGTAAACCCGCAGCTTCTCGCCTCCGGCATCTGGGAAGCGCTGCTCACAACGGCGTTCGGACTCATTGTTGGCATTCCGGCCTATTTCATGTACAACTACCTCGTCAACCGTGTCAGCCATTTTGTCGCGGAAACGGAAAGCAGCTGCAACGATTTCCTTGACATCGCGCAGGGTGAGCAGCGCAAAGCCCTCGCCGCCGCGAAGAAGGCACAGGCCGCGCGTCAGCAGACACAGACGCGGAGCGCGCAGTCATGAAAATTCAGCTGACACAGGACAACAAACCGCTGAGCATTTTCAGTTATTCGTCGCTGACGGATATCGTCCTGCTGCTTCTCATTTTCTTCCTTCTGACCTCGTCCTTCATCATCACCGAAGGAATTAAGGTCACGCTGCCGGAAGCCAGAAACGCCACGGCATCCGAGCAGGAGCAGATCGTCGTCGCCCTTCTCAACGACGGCCGACTTTTCCTGAACAACGAGGAAATCGCTCCCGCAGACTTTCGCGCAGCGCTGGATGAGAAGCTCTCGGACCCTGAAAAACAGGTCATCGTACTTTCGAGTGATCGCGACGTTCCGCTTGATCGCGCCGTGTTCGTAATGGATGAGGCCAAGGGCATCGGTGCCACACGTTTCTTTATTTCCACCAGGATGACAGAAGACAATGACACTGAACAGTGATGATATCAAAGGAATCAGCGTCTCGGTCGTACTGCATCTCCTGCTGATGCTGATCATGGTGTTCTGGGCGGCGTTCCCGAACATCAACCGGCTGCCGGAAGAAATCGAGCTGACCTTTCTTTCGCCTGCCAGAATTCCCTCTCCGCCACCCAGGCTCGATGCGCGGCCTCGCGTGCAGACGACGAGCGTCGCGGAGCGATCCACCTCCCCCCGGAAAAGCGGAACCACCACCGTGCAGCAGGCCGCTGCACGGCAGGCTCCCGCAGACCGCAGTACAGCCCGTGAGGCCGGCGCACAACGCGCGGCGCCTTCGACACCCGTCGCACCCCGCGAACTCCGCGGGACCGATGACGCGGTCGACTTCATGGACTACGGTGGCGGAAAGCAGAACCGCAGCAGCGCTCCGCAAACGGGCAACTACACCAGGCGCGAATCACGGGAACAGGGTCTGAGTACCTCGCAGCGATCCGCGGACAACGTGAGCGGCGCGGGAGTCGGCACGCAGTCCGCTATCACATCAGATCCGGGCGCTCTGAGCGCCACGCCGCACAGTTCCGCTGACATACAGTGGGACGGTGGTGTTTCCCGCAACAGGATCAGCGGTGTGCTTCCCGATTTTCCTCCCGGTGCGACCCGTGAGGTGCAGGTGGCGGTGCGTTTCCGTGTTCGTCCCGACGGACGCATGTACGGGATGACCGTGATTCAGAAAGGGGATCCGCGCTATGAGCGCGCCGCCCTCACCGCGATGCGAACATGGAAATTCAACGCCCTGCCGGAGGGAAGCAGGCAGGCAGACCAGGTCGGCACCGCCGTATTCACCTTCAAGCTGAAGTGACGCAGGCTCATCTGCCTCACAAACAGCGGACGCGCAATCCGCTCCCGATTCGGGGGCGGATTTTTTTTGAAACATTTCCGTGCTTTCTACGAATCATATAGGTACAAAGCATTTATTGATGTGAATTCCCCTTTTTCGTGACAACCCGCCCTGCCTGAGTACACCCCGCGTCACGCAAGCGCGGCGAGGATATTATGCATCGCACGGTCGTTTCCCGGTTCGCTCCAGGAAACGACGTGCATCCTATGATGTTTCACATCTCGCGTGATGGAGGATTATGCCATGAGATCCTGGATCGCACTGCTTGCACTCAGCCTGCTTCTGCCCGTCGACGCGCACACATGCTCCACCGTTGTGGCCACAGGCGGAGGAGGCGTGCTCGCGGCGAACAACAAGGACCTGCTGCCGACCGAACACGCAGCCACGCTGCATGTCATCCCCGGTGCAGGGCAATCGCACGGAATGCTGTACTGGGGTGTGACGGATTCCTGGATGCAATGCGGTGTCAACGAAGCCGGGCTGTTCGTGGATCGGGTCACCGTCCCGGTTGTCGACAGCTATATATACATGGGTGACGATCCCGAAAAGCCTGTTGGACTGATATTGCTCGAACGCTGCGGCACGGTTGAGGAGGCGATCGATCTGTTCCGCCGCTACCGCGTCTCCGATCTGCGGGGCGTGCACTACATGATCGCTGACCGCAGCGGCGATGCCGCCGTCATCGAATGGGACGGGGACGCACTGCGTGTGATCCGAAAAGAGGGCTCCCTGCAGATGATGACGAATTTCCGTCTCACAGATCCCAGTGCAGGGGAACACCCCTGCTATCGCTACAATGCGATGCGCCGCATGCTGCGAGGCAAGCGGCACACACCGGAACTGCTGCGGCAAACGCTGGACGTCACCCACCTCGAGGACAGAACCTCCTATTCGAACATCATCGACCTGACGGAGGGAACGATGACGGTATTCGGATGCCATGATTATGGCTGTCCGCGCATCCTGAACATCCGTGATGAACTTGTCGGAGGGGCTCGCAGGTATACACTCGAGGAACTCTTTCCGCAGGAGCGTGTGCCCATGGAAAAACTTGAGCGGCGCAACGGGCTGGTATACAAAACCGGTGATGACACCCCCTTCTCCGGCATTTGCTATCTCCTCCACGAGAACGGCCAACTGCGCAAGGAAGGCTGTGTCAAAAACGGGCGATGTGCGGGATGCTGGAAGTACTTTAACAGCGACGGAGCTCTCGCGCATGAGGACCATTACAAACGCGTGCTGCTGTACTTCGAAAGCGGTACGCTCCGCGCAGAAGGGATGCTCCGCAACAAGCTGATGGTCGGTCCCTGGCGGTGGCTGCACGAAGACGGGTCCGTTGCGCTCGAGGGCGAAGCCATAGACGGCATATTTTACCGTCAGGGCGAGCAGCGTCCGTTCAGCGGAACGATGACAGCGTCGTTCCGGAACGGGGATCCGTGCAGCAGGCGCAGCTTCATGCGCGGCATGCTGGAAGGAGAAGCGATGGACTGGTACGTGAACGGGCACCTTCGCTGCGAGGGACAGTACGAAGAAGGACGGAATGCCGGCCAGTGGGTCTTTTATCACCGTGACGGTTCGCTCGATCACGTGATGCTTTATGAGGACGGGGGGAGCTCGCCCTGAGACGGCGCGTGCATCTCACGACGGGCGCGCAGCGCAGGAAAATACAGCAGGAGACGCTGCGGTCTGCCGTCGTACGCATGCATGACCACGGAGTATTTGAGGAGCTGCGCCGCGTGCAGGTTCAGCTGCGCGTCAAGAAATTCGTCGATGCCCGCACCCTCATGTTCCGCGGACTTGTAGTCGATGATCCAGCGCGTTCCATCGTCATCGACGAAGGTACGGTCCAGGACCACCATTTCCTTTCGGCCGTCCACGATACCCGTGACCGCGTACTCGCTCTCGGCCTCGCTATGCTCCGACAGCAGCCATCGCCCCAGGTCATCAGAAAGCATCGCATCGACTGCCTGCAGGACCTCCCGGGACAGTTCTGATGAGTTTTCTGCGTTGAGGGACTGCAGTATTCGGTCTGCGATTTCGCGCTGCTCTTCTCCTCCCCTCCGTTCCCAACGGGCAGCACCGTACGCACCGATGTGCGCAAGAAGTCGATGCACGGCAATGCCGCGCACTCGCGCCTGTTCGCTGGCTTCCCATGGAAACTCTGTTCCATCCATCCGGACACGCACGCTGTCATTCCGCACCTCGTCATATACGATCGGATCCGGTGCGTGTGGGGGCGTCCATGACAGCTGCAGTCGGCGTGCGGGCAAGAGCACTGCTTCATGCTCCTCCTGGGGCGTCGGGGAATCTGACAGCGCTTCTTCTGCAAAGGATTCCAGCATCGGCCACAGGGCAGAAAGAAAGGAGCGTGCGCGTGGAGGCTGCAGTTGCTCCCTGCCCTCCGCATCGATCTTGGTACGCAGTGTCGCTGTCAGGAAGAGGCGGTTCCGCGCTCGCGTCGCGGCGACGTACAGCAGGCGCTGATACTCATGCTGCTCCTTCTCCGCAATCATGTGCTGCACGTAACTGTACGTCCGGTCCGCTTCGTTTCCCCGTTCCTTCATCGGAGCGATGATGAAATCCTCCTTCCGGCTCCCCGCATTTTCGAGCCAGAGAAGCAGCCGTTCGTCACGACCGCGAGGCGGTCCGTCAAGCCTTGGGAGAATGACGTTGTCGAACTGCAATCCCTTGGCCTTATGTATGGTCATGACCTGCAGTCGACGGGCGTCCCCGGAATCCGGAGGGGCGTAGAGACTGTCGAGGCGATCACTGAGAACACGGAGGTTGTCGAGTCCGCCGCCCCGTTCACTTTCCCCGATCATCGCAAGACAGCTTCGCACCGCCTCGAAACCGCGCGCATCGACGCAGGCCGGTCCCCCGAACGCCACCCAGCAGGATTCGACGAGTTTCCTGAGCGGCCGCCGACCGGCACGGCGCTGCGCCTCGGCCAGTACGGATCCCACCCGCGCCAGTCTCTGCCGCCCATCCGCGGAGCATGCCGCATGCAATTCCGCCTGCATCACACGCTCCGGTATCGAATGCTTCCCGTCTTCAGCAGCCAGGATCAGAAGATCATGCAGCTGCAATCCACAGAACGGAGCGCGCAGCAAAGCGAGCCACGCCGTTCTGTCGCCCGCGTGAAGCAGAGCGCGAGCGATGGAGAGGACGTCCTGCACTGCAGGATGTGCTGAGAGAGATTCGATTTCAACTGCCTGGAACGGAATGCCCTCCCTGCGCAGCTGTGGTATTATGGCGGCGAGATGTGCGCGGCTCCTGACGAGAATGGCTGTTTCTCCCGCCTCCGCGTCCGCTGTCTCTCCCGCGCTCCCATGTCCGAGATCACGCAGTATGTCAAGCACGGTGCGTGCTTCGGCAACGTGATCCGAGGCGAAGACGGGATGAAAGGAAACGGCTTCATCAGCAGCGGGCCTTGTCGGAGTGGATGCCACGAACGCGACCGCTCCCGTCCCGGGATCGCTGCGCACCGGCATGAGCCGGGTGAACGCCTCATTGACCCAGGTGACGATGCCCTCACGGGAGCGAAAATTCCTGTACAGTCGCATTGTGCGGAGAGGCACCGAACCGATGCGACCATCCTCCCAGATCTGAAGAAACAGTCCCACTTCCGCCTCACGAAAGCGGTATATGGACTGCATCGGATCCCCGACGAGAAAGAGCGAATGTCCGTCGTCAGGCATCCAGCCCGCAGTCAGCAGCCGAAGCAGGCGGAACTGTCCCGCGCTGGTGTCCTGGAACTCATCGACGAGCAGGTGCTGAATACGATACTCGAGCATCATGGCAAGATCGGACGGATCGAGGTCGCTGCCGAGTGCGCGCAATGCCGAGGCCGCGACCTCCGCGTGATCCACGGTTCCACGCTGGACAAACTGCGTGCGCAGTTCTGTTACGCATGCGTCAAGCACTTCGAGGATGGATGCGAGTATGTTCCACTGCGCATCTGAAAACCGTGGCGCAGGAAGACCACGCACGAGTCCCAGGGCGCGCACGAAATCAGGCTTGTCTTCCATGCGTTCGAGCAGGGCGATCATGCGTTCCTTCTCGGGATCCCTGGTCTCGAAACCGACAGCTTTGGTGATACCTCTCTTGCTGCGCAGCTGGTCCTGACCCGTGAGCAGGAGCTGTGCGATTCCGATCCAGCGACGCATGATGTCATCGATTGACTGTGATGCCTGCGCATCCCGAAGGAAGACCTCGAGCGCACCTTCCTCTCGCCCATCGGCATCGCGCAGTCTGGACGCGGCATGTCGTCCGAGGGTGCTGATCTCTGACAGCTCATCCGGTGAGAGTTCCTCTTCGAGCACGCCGCAGTGCGCCTCGATGATCGAGGTCAGCGTCGATTCGATGCGTCCGCGTGCATGCTGAACAGTATCCACATCCCCGGAGAGCAGTCCCGTCCACTGATCACGAATTCCCAGCATCTGGACGAGCAGATCCTCGATGAGCTGATACCTGTTGTCGAGATGTGTGAGCAGTTCGGTGATACGCGAACGCAGGACCGAAGCGGACGAATCCGAGAGAAGTGCGTTACGTACGGCTTGCCGGTAGAGTTCATCGGCATCATCCGTGATGGCGGGAGCAGCCCCCATCCCGGAAATCCAGGGTATCTGCCGGACGATCCACCCGTTGAGCGCGTCGATGGTCATGATGCGCAGTCGCGCAGGCTGGTCGAGCAGAAACCATTTCTTCTCGCGGTCCCGGGCGAGAACGGCATCCGCAAGAACACGCGTCTCGGCCTCGAAACCTGATACCGGTCTCTGCTCGGCCGCGGAACTGAGCGACTGCATGATGCGTACGCGCATCTCTGCAGCTGCTTTCCGGGTGAAGGTGATCGCAATTATTTCTTCCGGTGCCTCAACGGTGGCAAGCAGCGCCAGGAAGCGCTGTGTGAGCAGCGCGGTTTTCCCTGAGCCCGCGGGCGCCTGGACGATGAAAGAGGAAGACACATCCATTGCCGCACTGCGCGCTTCCCCGTCCACTCCCGCACGATCGGACGCCGACAGCTCCGTTTCACGCATCATGGTCTCCCTCCTCCTGCTTCTCATGTATCCGGCAGAGCGCCTGAAGGCTGCAGAAGCGGCAGGTTGCCGCACCGTCACGCGGGTCGACCGGCGCCGTCCCCGAAGTAAAATCCTCTGCGAGGGTGCGCAGCGTGTCTCGCCATTTCTCGAGGAGCATATCCCAGTCACCGGGCTCCCCGGCGTTCGCCTGCATGAAATGCACGACATCTTCGAGCATGGGCGCCTGTTGCGTATCGCGGACAAGTCCGCTATATGCACACCCTCCCCGCTGCAGTACACCGAATGCGATCCCTGACGGGGTCTCTTCCGCTGCAAGAGCATACATCGGCAGCTGGGGCTGCGCGGGACGCGCATCCATCCATTCGGATGGCCGGTGCCATCCCGTTTTATAGTCGATGAGAAGGCGGCTGCCGTCCGCAAGCCGGTCCACACGGTCGATGCGGAGTCGAAGCCGCAGCGGTCCGAACTCTCCTTCCTCCTCCGTTTCCCGCGCAGCCACGGTGAACGCGGGCCGTTCCCGTTCCATCAGCAGCCACTCACGGACAATCGCCATTGCGCATGCACGCTCGGCGATACGCACATGCGAAGGATACGTCGCACTGCGCATCGTCTCCTGCGCCCGTTCCGTTTGCCTGATCGCATCATCGATCACAGCATCCATTTCAGCATCCGCCATCCGGCACAGGGCATCGCTGCTCTGCAGGAGTTCCCAGATTCTGTCGAGCGCGCCGTGCAGCAGACTTCCGCGATCGAGCGGCCGCACTCCCGCCTCCGGTGTCTCAGGCTCATCCGTGCGGAGGCGCAATTCCGCGAAGGCGCGAAACGGACATGCCGCCTGCAGCGTCAGGACACGCACACCGCCCCGTATGCGCTCCTTCTCCTGCAGGGGGAGTTCGGATTCCTCCGGACGGTCTTCCATGCTCGCGGGATACATTCCCTGCATATCGCCGATGTATGTGCTTCGAGACAGCGTACAATCGCGCACGCTGTATTCACGGAGGAGCGGGGACAGGAGCAGTACCCGGTCGCCTTCGTTTCTGCTGCATGAAAGAACGGCAGCGGGAGCGAGACCGGCGATCCTTTTTGTCATGGTGCGCATTTGCGCAAGGTACCGTTCTGGCAGCGCTTCGGTAATGCCCGCAGCACGCTGTACCGCGAGCGGATGAAACGGATGCACACGTGCGGGCGGCGGCCATAGCTCCTCGTTCATCCCGATGATGCGCGCATGGCGGAATGAAAGTCCCGCGGTTTCAAGCACGCCCATGACCTGCACGGGCGCAAGATGGCTCTCCGGCTGGAAGATTCTCTCCGACAGCATTCGACGCAGGCGCGAGAGCATTTCCGTGACAGTCATCGGCGGCAGTACCGCGTCGAACGAGGCCATTTCCACGAGAAGCGCCTCCCAGCGTCGCACCGCCTGGTATTCCCTGCTGCTCAGCGGCAGCTCTCCGGGCCAGCCCAGCGTGCGCAGCAGGCTGTCCATTTCCTTCACCCATTCCGCTGCGCTGCGTATTCCCGACATCGGTCTGCGCTCTCCCATCGCTGTTACGACATCGTCCTGCTGGTATTCTTCGCGGAGCAGAGATCGAAAATCACGAAGCCGAAGCGCTTCCACTCCCGTGCGGCGCAGTCGCAGTTCAAGAACGGCACGGCTCTGGCGCAATTTTTCGGCACCTTTGAAATACGTACTGCGGAGGATTGCGCTGAACGCATCCGTCGGAACGGCAGGACGCATCAATTCCACGGCCCATTGCGCTGCGGCGAGCACGCCTTCGTCCGCACAGCGTGTGCCGAGCGAGAGTTCATACGGCGCGCGCTCATCGAGCGTGTCCGGTGTCACGCCGGGCGAAAGCACCTCCCCGAAGATCGTGTCCACGGAGGCACGCATGCGGTCGAGAGAGGGCAGCACCACCGCAATGCCGTTCTCCCCCTGCTGCAGCAATTCCCGGCACCATTGCGCTGCCGCGTACAGTTCCTCTTCGAGATCCGCGTATCGGAGCACCTGGCCGCTTCCGTCTGCAGGGGAAGGCATGAACATCGCCAGACGTGACCGGTGGCGGACGTGGAGGGATTGAAACGCTTGCAATGCCGCGTCCGGCAGCAGATCGAAACCGGCGAGCATGAACTGCGGCGGGAGGCGATCCGGTTCCGCACGCAGTATATCGACAGCAAGCCGCGGCAGCATGGAGGCGGGGAGGAACTGTTTTTCGTCCCAGATTTCATGAACATGTTCGCGCACATGCAGGTATGCTGCGCTGCCCTCGCTGCGCGAACGGCGCAGTGCATCTTCCGGGAGGAACCATGCGTGTTCCAGCGCATGCGCCTCCATCATCATCGCCGACAGCGCTTCTGTCTGCAGCACCTCGTCACCGCGTCCCGTCGAAGCGATGGCCTGTTCCCAGGTCAACGCCTCCTGTGCAGGAGGAAGAAGTCTCCGCTGCTGCAGCGCGCCGCTTTCTCCGAAAAGCAAATGCTGTTCAACCTGCGCGGCAAGCCAGCTGCCGAATGCCTGCACGCGGGCCGCTGGCCATGCGCTGCGCCCCTCCTGCTCCATCCGCAGATCGTACGCATGACGCAGCTCTCTCGCGAGTCGCTGCGTGGACGTGCACACCACTCCCCCGCGAGCAAGAAAATCATGAACCCCGTTGCTGTCACGCACATGATGGTGGCTGCTCATCGGCCCTGCTCCCCGTCCCGTGCCGTTGCGAGCGCTCCAAAACGAGATACCGCGTTGGGATATGTGCTGTGCACGCGCTTAATACCCCCTTTCCCGTGCATATCATGTTCTTCCATAAGATTTCCAGGGCCGGTCACGGCATTGCGGCATGAAAGCCGCAGTCCGATCTCGCTACGGCTGCCTCTCGTTGAGTGACCAGTCCCAGGGCAGAAACTGTATGTCGATTTCATTGTCTGCCAGCCAGCGCGAATCGTCCTCACCGAGGAAATGCATCGCACACTGGCGCAGTGAGCCGAACACCCGCTCAAAATCTTCCCTGTGCCATTGAAAAATCATCGAAAGATACAGCACTCCGGCTGATCTGTCGAGGCGGTTCCGTGTGCGGTCCTGCATGAAACGCTCAGCCGCGCGCTGCAGCTGTCCGCGAATTCCTTCCGGCCTGTATGCCCGGCGCGGGAGCACCGGTGCAGACCGCGCCGCGAGCGTGAGTGCAAAAGGTGACAGGGCCGGCGCGAGCGGAAGAAGGAATTCCTTTTCGATTTCGCGCAGCGAATACAGCCGTCCGGCGACGCGAAATTTCTGTCTGTCGAAAAACGACGAGATGTCCATGACCGAACTGAGCGGCGCATGATCAAGGACGTTCTGTATAACACACGCATTGTACACGTTCACGAGCGTCGCGAGACGTTCTTCGGCTGACATGGCCGCGGTATCAAGAGACGCAAACGAAAGGACGTACCGGGAAAACACAGACGAACGGAATCCTTCATAGTGAACGGTGCCGTCCCGTTTCACATGCATTCCGCACAGCATATCAAACGCACTATGGTCGACGGTCTGGGACTGCAGCCAGAACGGTGTGGCGACGGAGAGCAGGAGGAAAAACATCAAGACGCGTGTACCGCCGGATCGCACGGGCATTTGCGTCACTGCATCCCTGACGGAGCGACCAGCAGAAAGAATCCCGCGGAGAACAGCGTTGCACCCGGCATGTTGCGTGCATCCGTCACCGCATACATCGAGGCGTTGATCCCGAATCCCCGCGTGATCCAGAGTGCGACTTCGGGACCGTACATGAGGAAGCGGCGGTCATTGCTCGCAAAGCCATAGTGACCGCCGGAAAAAGCTGGATCGCCGTTTTCCTGCGACTGCAGATAGCGTACGCGCAGCGTAAGCTCCAGAAAATCGAGGGGCCGCAATTCCACGTTCCCGTTGATCAGCACTTCATCACTGTAGCCGTCGTTTCGGAAATGATACCCTCCCTGCAGGCTCAGGCGTGTGGCGAGGCTCTTGATATGGCGTCCGTAGCCAATCATGACCGTCTGGTCGTATTCGTTGTCCCCGGACCACAGTCCGTCTCTGTTGGCCGTTTCCCCGAGCGGGATTCCGAAATACCCGCTCAGAAGGATGACATCATCGTCACTTGCATAAATCCCGATACGGAGTCCGAGTTCAATGTCTCCCGGTGATTCAACACGCTGCACGGGAGCGTCGGCGTTTTCCTGCACCAGCAGGGTGCGATACGCAGGCACACTGACAATGCCCGTGACATAGCGGGAATACCCGTACTCGCTGTAAAAACGCCAGGTATTCTCCTCAAGGCGCTGCACCGGGATTTCGCTGCCGGTGCCGGAGAAATACTGATCACCCCGAAATCCATTGAGGCCAAGGCGCAGGTACGTATACCCGCGTTCGAGAGGCCATCGCTGCGCATGCGATTCCTGCGCGTAAAACAGCAGTGTGAGGAGAATGACTAGGCTGAAAATCCGCACGGTGGTGAATGTGCGCCGCCCGTGCCGCGGCAGGAGGGTAGAGAACTTCTTCATAGGCCCGGATTCCATCCGAATGGTACTCCGTGGAAAGATACGACAATCGTTCTCCGTTTCATAGGCTTCAGGCGGACGATGGCGCCTGCGGACTTGCGTATCAGATCCCGAGAACCTACATTTTCAATGTCATACAGTCCCTGCCCAAAGCTACGTATCGTGCGCGTTCGTCCCCTCTCCTCTCTACATTCGCAGGAGCATCCATGTCGCAGGTCATTTTCACAGAAAACAACGCCGCGGGGTTGATTGCTCGTCTCTTCCTCGGAGCAGCCCTTCTCCCCCACGGTCTGCAGAAAACCCTGGGCTGGTTCGGCGGAAAAGGGTTTTTTGCTTCACTCGACGGACTCGAGGCGATGGGCATTCCCCCCGTACTGGGCTTTCTCGTCATCGCAACGGAATCTGTCGGCGCAGTCGCCTTGATCTTCGGGGTGTTCGGCCGTTTCATGGCCGCCTTCGCTGCGATCGTCCTGATCGGTGCAGTGGTTCTCAAACACGCTGCTTTCGGATTTTTCATGAACTGGACCGGCATGCAGGAAGGGGAAGGCTGGGAATACCATCTCCTGGCGGTCGGTCTCGCGCTCGTGGTCATGGTCATGGGCAGCGGCAGCGTTTCCTTCGATCGCTGGCTGACCCGCAGATACTGGGCATAGCCGGATGCGAAGCGGAACGCTTCCGGATTCCGTTTCGCACCGTGAAACCCTTTCCTGCTCCATGATTGTTCTATCGTTGTGCCACGATGCACACGCAATGAACCATCACGATCCTGGAGCGCGGGAGCGCATGAAAAAACGCATCTTCTATATCATACCGCTGGCAATTCTGGCCGCCGGCTTCATCATCATGCAGCTTCTTGCAGGTTTCAAAGAGGAGCCTGCGCGGCGAGTACCGCAGAAACCGCCCAAGTCCGTCATATCAAAAGTCATACGCATGGCGGAAACACCGACCACGATCACTGCTCTTGGCAAGCTGACATCCTCCCAGCCGGTACAGCTGATCAGCGAAGTGTCCGGAGTTCTGCAGAGCGGCGATGTTGCGTTCAAACCCGGCTCGCGCTTCCGTCGCGGTGCCACGCTGCTCCGCATCGATGACCGGCAGGTGCGTCTGGCCCTGAACAGCACCAAAAGTGATTTTCTGAACGCCCTGGCCGGAGTCCTTCCGGAAATCAAGGTCGAATTTCCATCGCACGCCGCCGTGTGGCAGAATTATTTCGATGCCTGTGACTTTCAGTCGCCCCTGTCCGAACTCCCTGAGGCCCAGAACAGGAAAATCAAGCTCCTGCTTACCCGTTTCAATGTCTACAAGCTGTACTACGCTGCCCGTGATCTCGAGATCACACTGGAGAAGCATTCCATTGTCGCGCCGTTCGACGGTGCCATCGTCAGCACGGCCCTGCGAAGCGGCTCGACCGCGCGAAACGGGTCCGTTCTCGGCGAAGTCATCAGCCTGCAGGACCTCGAGCTCGAGCTCCCGCTCCCTGCCGCGGACATTGTCTGGATCGACCGGACGCGTCCCGTGGAACTGCATGCGCGTGAGAGTGAAGATTCGCTCACGGGCCGCATCGTCCGTATCGGGGGATCCGTGGATCAGCGCAGCCAGACCCTGCCCGTGTACGTCGCGGTCACTCCGTCACCGGGCGTCGCTCTCTACGAGGGAATGTTTCTCGAAGCCCGCATTCCCGGACGTCCCGTCGCAACAGGAACGGAGATTCCCCGTCGTTCACTGTACGAGGAACGGTATGTCTACATCGTCGAGAACGGAAGGCTGCAGCAGCGCACGGTGCACATCATCCGTCGAAATCCCGAAACCGTCGTCATTGACCGCGGTCTCGCGGACGGCGATACGCTGGTGACAGAACTCCTGCAGGGTGTCTCACCCGGCATGCCGGCACAGGCCCGTCTCATCCGTGCCGGAGGGGATACCGAATGAAATCTGTCATTGCCTTTTTCGTCCGTTACAAAGTGTGGACGAATGTGCTGATGTTCAGCATCATGCTGTTCGGCTTTCTCTTTTTCCTGAACATGAATTACAGCTTTTTCCCGGAAACGCGGCCGGATTTCATCAACGTGCAGGTCGTCTACCCCGGTGCCTCCCCTGAGGAAGTCGAAGAGGGCGTGGTTCTCAAAATCGAGGAATCCATCGACGGACTCGAGGGCATCGAGCGGGTCACATCGGTTTCCAGGGAGAATTTCGGGACCGTGACCGTCGAGATCACGGCGGAAGCGGACATGGACGCTGTCCTTCGTGATGTCAAAAACGCGGTCGACCGCATCAACAGCTTTCCCCTCGGCAGTGAAAAACCCGTCATCTTTGAGCAGAAATTCCGCAGCCGCGCACTGTCCATCGTGCTGTCCGGCTCCACCGACCTCTACAACCTGAAGTACTACGGTGAGCGAATGCGTGACGAACTGCTCGCAACACCGCAGATATCGCAGGTCGCCATCGAAGGAGTGCCGCGGCTCGAGTTCTCCATCGAGCTGTCAGAGGACGATCTGCGACGCTACGGACTCAGTTTCCGAGAGGTGGCCGACGCCATCGGTGCGGAGAACATCAACCTGTCCGGCGGAAAAATCGACACGCGCGACGAGGAAATCCTGATTCGGGCCAACGCCCGCGAGTATCATGCGCGTGAACTCGCCAACCTCGTCGTGCGCGGAAACAGCGACGGCACCATCATCCTGCTGAAAGACATCGCCACCATACGGGAACGATGGGAAGACGTCCCTGACAAATCGTATCTCAACGGACAGGCCGCGGTCGTCATCAACATCGATAAAACGCGGGAAGAAGATATCATCGCCGTCGCGGAGGCCGCAAAGGACATCGTCGACCGTTTCAATGCCGAGCATGCGGAAGTGCAGGCTCTCGTCCTCGACGACAACACTGTCTCCCTGCGCCAGCGCCTGTCGCTATTGATCAACAACGGTCTGATCGGACTCGGCCTGGTGATCATCACGCTCGGTTTCTTTCTCAATCTCCGTCTTTCCTTCTGGGTTTCCGTCGGCATCCCCTTTTCCTTCGGCGGCATGTTCATCATCGCCGGGCTGGCCGGTATCACCATCAACGTCATTTCCCTCTTCGGCATGATTGTGGTCGTGGGTATTCTCGTGGACGATGCCATCGTCGTCGGGGAGAACATCTATGCGCATTACGAGCGTGGGAAACCTGCCCTCCGCGCGGCGATAGACGGCACAATCGAGATGGTGGGACCGGTGACCACGTCCATCGCGACCACAATTGTCGCATTTCTTCCATTCTTTTTCCTCGACGGCTTTCTCGGGAAATTCATCTGGCACATGGCACTGGTCGTCATCGCCACACTGCTTTTCTCCCTCGTCGAAGCGTATTTCATCCTCCCGTCACACCTCGCGCATTCCAAGGGACTGCATCCGCATTCGCAGGACAAACCGTTGCGGAAACGAATCGACGGCTTCATCTCCTGGCTCACCGTCGATGTGTACGGAAGAAGTCTCCGCTTTGCCCTTCATCACAAGTGGATCACCGTCGTCACACCCGTCGCGGCGGTATTCATTACTGTTGGTCTGCTCCGCGGCGGACTGATCGGTGTCACATTCTTCCCCTTCATCGACGGCGACACCATGCCTGTCAACCTCTCCCTCGTCGCCGGCCGACAGGAAGCGGACACGGATTCCCTGCTCCGGCGCATCGAGAAAACCGCCTGGCAGCTCAACGACTCGCTCCGCAATGAGCGTGCAGACGGACAGGATGTGGTCATCGGCATCAAGCGCGATATCGGGAGCAACGATTTCGGCGAGGCCGGCAGCCATACCGGGCGTCTGACCCTGCTTCTGCTCCCCGGTGAGGAAAGGAACATGGATACACCCGTGATCGCGAATCGCCTGCGAGACATGGTCGGGAACATCCCGGAGGCGCAGAAACTCACCTACGGAAGAGTGGGTTTCTTCGGGAAACCCGTATCCGTAAGCCTGCTCGGAAACGACCTTGCGCAGCTGACGAAAGCACGTGACCTCCTTGTCGCGGAACTTGACAATTTCCCCTCGCTGAAAGACGTCACGGACAGCGAACAGGAAGGCCGGCGCGAAATCGATATCCGTCTCAAGCCCCGCGCGTACGCCCTTGGACTGACCCTGCGCGACGTCGCGGCGCAGGTGCGCCAGGGATTTTTTGGACTCGAAGTGCAGCGCATACAGCGAGGCCGCGATGAAATCCGCGTCTGGGTGCGATACACGCCCGAAGACCGCAGCGCACTCGGTTTTATCGACCGGATGCGCATCCGACTTCCCGGCGGCGATGAGTACCCGTTCAGCGAACTGGCCGAATATGACATCGCGCGTGGCATCATTTCCATCAACAGGCTGGAAAATCAGCGGGAAATCAAGGTCGAAGCCAATCTGGCGGATTTCGAGGCGGACCTGCCGCCCATTCTCGACGACATTCGTGCGAATGTTCTGCCCGATGTGCTCGCGAGCGTCACCGGCGTGCGGGCCTCTTTCGAGGGACAATCGCGCAACCAGGAAAAGACCAGCCGTTCGATGCGGAATGCATTTTCCGTCGCGCTTCTCGTAATGTTCATCCTGGTGATTCTTGTGTTCCGTTCGTATGCACAGGCGGCCGTCGTCTTTGCCATCATACCGCTCGGCATTCTCGGTGCAGTGTGGGGCCACGGCATCCACGGGATACAGCTCAACACGCTCTCCATTTACGGGGTTATTGCGCTCACAGGCATCATCATCAACGACAGCATCGTGTTTGTCGACCAGATCAACCGGAATCTCCGTGCCGGGCAACCCGTGTTCGATGCCGTACACACCGCGGGACTCTCGAGGCTCCGCCCCATTCTCCTCACCACATTGACCACGTCCGTCGGACTCGCCCCGCTCATCCTCGAGACGAGCCGCCAGGCTCAGTTCCTGATCCCGATGGCGGTATCGGTTGCATACGGGCTTGCGTTCGGGACCTTCATTCTGCTGATGGTTCTTCCCGCGAGCTTCCTGGTGCTCAGCAAGTTCCGTGTCCTTTTCGCGCGCATCGTCAGGCGAGACAGCGAGATACGGGCAGAACAGCTTGAACCCGCCGTGAAAGAACTGCAGTCCGCATCCGACGAGGAGGAAAATCGATGAGAACCGGGATAGTGACGTTCATGATGCTGTTTCTCTTTTCCACCGCGCCTGCGCAGGAATTTCTGCGCCTCGATGAAGCTGTCTCGATCGGACTCGAGCGCAATCACCGCCTCCGCATTGCGCGCAATGACGCAGAGGTGGCCAGGAACAACACCAGCAGGGGCAGCGCAGGCTTTCTGCCCACGCTTGATGCGACCGGCAGCTGGTCGCTCTCACGCAGTGAGCAGGAAACCAACTCTCCGTTCAGTTTTGGGAACTCCGACACTCGCTCCGCCAGCGCACAGCTCGCACTGAACTGGACGCTGTTCGACGGATTTCGAATGTTCGCGGAAAATGCGCGGTATGAGAGCCTGGCCGAGCTCGGTGCAACGCAGACACGCAATACCGTCGAGCAGACTGTCGTCGGTATCGTTGCGGCATACATGCGCGTCGTGCAGGAAGCACGTCTGCTCGACGCGCTCACACGCGTTCTTGATATTTCCCGCACACGTTATGAGAAGGAGTACGCGCGACGAGAGCTCGGGGGATCCTCCTCCGATTACTTCAATGCGCGCATCGCCCTGAACAGCGATTCCACGGCATACCTGTCTCAGCAGCTGCAGCTGCGCATCGCCCGGCAGCAGCTGAACCTGTTGCTGGGACGCCCGGCCGAGACCGATTTCGACGTCGTGCGGGAAATCGCACTGCCGGCAGCCCCTTCCGGCTTTGAGGACGTCATCGCGCGGGCGCGGGACCGGAACGCCGAGGTAAGCGTGCTGCGACAGAATCTCCTCGTAGCCGAAACGGCAGTGACCTCCTCGCGATCGTCCTTCTTTCCCCGGGTGAACTTCTTCGCGAACTACGGGTACTCCGACCGTCTGACCGGCACGAACGACGCGCGTTTCAATGGCGACATCAGCACGCAGAGTACGGATGCCTCTGTCGGACTCTCCCTCTCGTTCAATCTGTTCAACGGATTCCGGAACAGCACCGATGTCGAAAACGCGCAGATCGAAGAACGCAGCGCCACCGCCGCAGTGCAGGAAGCGGAATATCGTCTCGAGGCCCTGATCAGGGAACAGATTCACACTCTCGACACGCGTCTTCAGGCGGCAATCCTCGCAGAAAACAGCCTGGAAGCCGCCACGTCCAATCTCGACTTGCAGGTGGAGCGATACGATACCGGTACTGTCACTTCACTGGAATTCCGTGACGCCCAGCTTCAGTTCGTCCGCGCCGAGACCGCACATATCGTCGCGCTCTTTCAGGCACGTATCGCCGCGCTGGAGCTGCAGCGCCTGACGGGCGATATCAGTCTGCGCTGAGTTCGCACATCCACGCGCTTCCCCCTTCCCTCGATAGGGGAGAAATGTCTATATTATTGCTTATTCCCCGATGCGCATACGCACCTTCGCTGTGCGTGCTGCGGCCACCTTGCTGTAACGTAACACGCGAGCATCATGAAAAAAGCAATCCTCTGTGTCGACGACGAGCCGATTGTCCTCAACAGCCTGCGAACGCAGCTGAAAAGACATTTTGGCGACAGCTATACATATGAAATCGCAGAAAATGCGGACGACGCATGGGAAGTGATCGAGGAACTCGTCGATGACGGCGTCGAAATCCTCCTTATCGTATCGGACTGGCTCATGCCGGGCGTCAAAGGGGATGAATTCCTCATCCTGGTACATCGCCAGCATCCCGGGATCATCACGTTCATGCTCACCGGACAGGCCGATGACGACGCAATTGAAAATGCGCGTCTGAATGCCGATCTCCGTGCCTGTTTCCACAAGCCGTGGCAGGAAGAGGAACTGATTCGCACCATCCGTCACGCCCTGGAGCCAAAAACATGAGCAAGCCGGTTCTCATGTGTGTCGACGACGAGGAGATGATCCTCCTGAGTCTCAAGGATCAGCTCAGGGACCATTTCAGCGGAGAGTTTCAGATTGAAATGCTGGAAAGCGGCGAGGATGCACTCGAGCTCGCCCAGGACCTGCTCTCTTCCTCGGTGGAAATCCCTGTGATCATCTGCGATCAGATCATGCCTGGCATCAAGGGGAACCAGCTCCTCAGAAAGCTGCACGCGCTTTCACCAAAAACCTTCAACATCCTCCTTACGGGCCAGGCGGATGCCGGCGCCGTCGGCGATGCAGTCAATTTTGCCAACCTCTACCGCTACATTCCCAAGCCCTGGGAAGAAACTGATCTCGTACTCACGATAAAAGAGGCCGTGCGCAGCTTCTACCAGGACAAGCAGCTCGAAGAGCAGAACCGTGCGCTCAAGGAAATGAATGAAAACCTTGAGTCACTCGTGAGCGAACGTACCGCCGAAGTCGTGAGGCAGAAGGAAGAGATTCAGACGCAGCTGCAGAGCATAGAGCATCAGCGTAAGGAACTGCAGGTGCGCAACGAGTTCATTCGGAACGTGTTCGGCCGCTATGTCAGCGACGAAGTGATGGACACCGTCCTGAAAAATCCCGAAGGTCTGCAGATCGGCGGTGCGAAACGAGACATCTCCGTCCTCATGTCCGATCTGCGCGGTTTCACGGTCCTCACGGAGAACCTGACGCCGGAAGAGGTGGTCCGCATCCTGAACCGTTACCTCGAGCGCATGGTGGAGGTCATCGCAGAATTCAGCGGCATCGTCATCGAGTTTCTCGGGGACGGCATCATGGTCATTTTCGGTGCACCGAAACG
>CAJXSA010000007.1 GCA_913060595.1 uncultured Ignavibacteria bacterium | reverse complement strand
CGAAGGGGACGATGGAGCGGTCCCCCCGCAGGTATTCGATGGCTTCATCCTGTGCCCAGGCGGGAGGACCGGCGTTGACGTCGCCGACGAGCGGGATGCGCCGGTAGGCCTGTTCGAGCAGGCGGATGCCCCGGCTGATGCCCGGTGTGATCTCGATGAAGCCGATTTTCTCCAGTCCCTTGAGCACGATTTCCACCGAACGCTTCCAGAGTCCTGTGCCCTTCGCGATTTCATCCATGCTGGGCGCACGTCCATGCCGCTCGAAATACTGCTCGAGAAAACGCGCGACCTTTTTCCTGTTGTCGGTCCATTCCTTGCCCACGGCATGCTTCCGTTGTTATACATACGTCTAACCGATAATACAGAATGAGGGGACGGAAGTCAAGTACGGGGATTTTTTGTATCTTCGGCACCATGACGACGAAAGACACATCCCGTCCCCTTCCACGGCCGCTGTTCGCGGCCGCTGCGGGTATCGCCCTTCTTTTCGCGCTGCCGCTGCTGCTTCCGTGGCAGCGCGTCTGGGGTTTTGACATGCTGCGCTACCTGCAGCTTCCCGCGTCCTTTCCCTATGCCCTGATTCTCGCTGCCGTCGTCGGTGGCGTGCTCTGGCTGACCGCACGCGGCACGCTGAAACCGGTCGCCGGCAGCGCCGTGCTTCTCGCCGTGCTGCTGCTCGCGCCCGGCATGGACACATTTTTCTACGGGGACGGCCCGCTGCTCATTCCGCAGGTGCACCGCTATTCGGTGACGGGGGAATACGACACTGCGCTGATGCTGAACCTGAAATCCTCCCCGCTCGCGGGCGCGCTGCTCACGCTGCTGATGACGCTCATCCCGAAAATCACGACGGACATCAGCACTGCGCTGTACCCCTTTTTCTGGCTCTCGAAACTCTGCCTGCTCGCCGCGGGCATCGCCATCATCACGCTCACGCGCGGCATGCGACAGGTGCATGCCGTCGCCGCCCTGGCAGGCAGCGCGGGCGTTCTGCTGCTGATGGGCGAAGTCGAGTTCTACGCTCCTGTCTTCGCCGCCGTCGCGGTCTATGTGGTCGCAGGCGAGCGCGCCGTGCGGGATGAGAAGGCATCGCTGTGGCCCGCCGCCATGGCCTTCGTCGTCGCCGTACTCGCACATTACATGGCCGTCGTGCTTCTGCCCTCGCTGCTCTATGTCATCGCACGGAGGAAGCACGCGCGTGTCCGTGCATGGACCTTCAGCCGCGTGGTGGTCATTTCCGCCGCGGTGATCGGCGCGGGACAGCTGCTGTACGCGGCGCTGACGCTGGCTTTCCCGCACAACCGCGTGCTCATGCCCATCGTCGTGCATGCCTCAGAGGCCGGTGTGCATCAGTACACGCTGTATTCTCTCGAGCACATCGGGGACATGTTCAACCTGCTCGTCCTGCTCGCCCCGCTGGCGCTCGCTGCGCTGCTGCTGTACGCGCCGCAGCAGCTGCGTCGCAGCGACCCGGATCCGGAGTCCGGCTTCCATGCGCTCATCGTGCCGCCGTTTTTCGCCGCACTCTTTTTCATGAACACGTCCCTGGGACTGGCGCGCGACTGGGATCTCGCCGCCGTCGCGGGTATCACCCTGCTGCTCGCCGCCGTTTCCCTGGCCGATCGCGCGCCGCAGCGGCATGCCGCCACCATTCTTGTGGGACTCTCTGTTCTGCTGCAGCTCCCCTGGCTGCTGCTGCACGAGCAACCCCGCCCGACCACGGATCGCTTCGAGGCGATCATGGCCCTCGACGACGAAAACATGTACGGCGACTACGCCCTCAGCGGCTACGACGCGCTGCGGAAATTCGATTACGGCAATGAAGACCGGGTGAGAGAAATCGCGCTGACGCGGCGCATGATCGAACTCGTCGGCTATCCGCAGCATTACCGCGAACTGACGGCGCTCGCGCAGGCGGAGTACGCCGGACAGCCGGATTCCCTGCTCGCGCAGCTGGACTGGATGCTCCAGCGGCTGGCGCGGCAGTCCTCTGCGCTGGGCAGCCAGGGACGCAAGCGCGGATATGCCATCAGCCTCGCCGGGATCGACTCCCTCGCACAGGCCATCGGCATGATTGCGGTCAGCACCGGAACGCGTGACGGCATGCGGGCGCAGCTGATGTTTCTCGCACAGGGGACGCGCGCAGCGACGAAGTATCCCGCCGTGACGGCAATGGATCACTACACCGCAGGACGCTACGACAGTGCGACCGCGGCGTTCGAACGCGCCCTGCGCGGGGGATTTTCCTCTCCTTCGCTGTACCTGTTTTTCGGCAATGCCCTGGCGCTCAGCGGACAGTACTCCGCTTCCCTCGCCCGCTTCGAAGAAGGCGTGCGTCGCTATCCCGGCGACGGTATGCTGCGCTTCACCCTCGGCAAATACTATGTCCGCGCCGGCATACAGCCGCAGCGCGCCGCCGAACTGCTGCTCTGGTGCGTCGAAAACGGACGTCCCGCCGCGCATATCGATGATGCCCGCGCACTTCTGCAGCAGCTGCGCCCCTAGTCCGCCGGTCGACGGGACACCGCTGCGGCGAAGCATGCTGCAGCCCGCAGTACCTGCGGCAATCGCATCGCATGCACGGCCGCTTTTCTGCCCCCTGCAGACATTGGTACAATGACCGGGATGGCGTATTTTGCTTTTTTGTCGCAGCAAGCAGCGTTATGTGCGGATTCGCAGGCATATTCAGATACAACCGTCAGGGCCCGGAGATCACCGATGACCTGCTGACCGCCATGGGGACGGCGATCACGCACCGGGGGCCAGACGACGACGGACTCTACCGTTCGGACTGCGGCCGCGTCGGCTTCACCTTCCGCCGCCTCTCCATCATCGATCTTTCCTCGGCGGGACATCAGCCGATGTCCACCCCCGACGGCAGCGTGTGGCTGGTGTTCAACGGCGAAATCTACAATCACGCCACGTTGCGGAAGGAACTCGAATCCGCCGGATACCGGTACCGGTCGCGCACCGATACCGAGACCATTCTCTACGCCTACCAGCACTGGGGCGAGCGCTTCGTCGACCGGCTGGAAGGCATGTTCGCCATCGCCATCTGGGACACGCGGGCGCAGCGCCTGCTGCTGTACCGCGACCGGGTGGGCATCAAACCGCTGTACTACGCGGATCATCACGGCAGCATACTCTTCGGCTCGGAGGTCAAGGCCATGCTCGCATGGCCCGGGATGCGACCCGAGGTCAGCCGCGAAGCGCTGTACCACTATTTCACCTATATCCACACGCCCGCGCCGTGGACGATGTATGAGGGCATCTACAAGCTGCGCGCCGGACATTACCTCGCGGTGGAAGCGAACGGAGACCTGCGCCTCGAACGGTACTGGGATCCGCTCGGACACCGGGAGGAGGATTTCGATTATCACGACGAGGAAGCTGTGACCGCGCGCATTCGGGACCTCTTCCGCAGCGCGGTGGAAAAACGCATGATGTCTGACGTGCCCTTCGGCGTCTTCCTCAGCGGGGGCATCGACTCGAGCGCGAACGTCGCCTTCATGTCAGAACTGATGGACCGACCGGTGGACACGTTCACCGTGGCCATCCGCGGACAGGAGGACACCAACGAATTCCAGTGGGCGCGGCGCATCGCCGAACGCTATCATACGAATCATCATGAAGTCGTGATCGACGACAGCGGTTTCCTCGACCTGCTTCCCGCCATCGTGCATCACCAGGACGAACCGCTTGCCGATCCGGTCTGCTTCCCGCTGTACCATGTCTCGAAGCTGGCGCGTGACAATGGCACCATCGTCATACAGGTCGGCGAAGGCAGCGACGAGCAGTTCGCCGGATATGAAAGCTATCAGCGTGCACAGCGTATGCTGCGCCTCGGACGCGCCATGCTTCCCGTTCCCTCCCTGCTTTCCCGCACTGCGTACGCCGCGATGACGCCCCTGCTGAAAATGAAAAAAGTGGACTACCGGCAGAATATCATCCGCAATGTCATGGAGAAGCAGCCCGCTTTCTGGGGAAACGCCATCGGCTTCTACGAGAAAGAGAAGCGGAAAGCCCTGAACCTTGAGATGTTCGACGGGCTTGATCTTTACTCGTCCTTCGAGCTGGCGGACGAACAATTTCAGCGCGCCGCGCGCCAGGGCTACGGCGACGATCTGCAGCGCATCGTATACTGGGAAATCAAGAACCGGCTGGCGGAACTGCTGCTCATGCGCGTGGACAAGATCACCATGGCTGTCAGCCTCGAGGCCCGCGTGCCCTTCCTTGACCACAAAATGGTCGAGTTCAGCATGAACATTCCCTCCGCGCTGAAACTGAAAAACGGCGTGCCGAAATACATCCTCAAGCAGGCCCTGCGCGGCATCCTTCCGGACGAGATCATCGACAGAAAGAAAATCGGTTTCGCAGGTTCGGGCAAGAACATGCTCACACCTGAAATTTTCCGGCACGCGCGCGGTCTTCTGCTCTCACCGCGCCATAATTATTACGATCCTTCATATATTCGCACATTGCTCGACGAATACGAGCGCACGCGTATCAACTACACACCACAGCTGTGGGCGCTGTACAATTTTGAAATCTGGCACCGCTGGTGGATCGAGGGAGACCGCAACCTCTTCTGATCCCGTGCCCTTTTCCGTGGTGACCCATGCCGGAACCCAGCACACGCCTTCCCTGGATCGACGCGTTACGCGGACTCGCCATCGTCCTGATGGTGCCCGCCAATCTCGCCCCGTATTTCACCGAGCCTCACCCGATGTGGTTTCGCATCCTCGGCTCCTTCGCGGCGCCGACCTTCATCATGCTCAGCGCCGGCATGGTGATACTGACGGGAGAGCGGCACAGCCTGTCGTATTACCTGAAACGGGGAGGCATCATCATCGGGGTCGGCATGTGCATCGATACGCTGCTGTGGGACATCCTCCCGTGGACATCCTTCGACGTGCTGTACACGATCGGTCTCGCCCTGCCGCTGATATACCTTCTGCGGCGCATCGACGCGCGAGAGCTGTTCTATCTCTCGCTCATCATTTTCCTCGCGACATACGTCCTGCAGGCCTTTTTCGGGTATCACGCTGAGGCGCTCGAAATATATCTCGACGAAATCACTGCGCCTTCCATCGGACGCCTGCTGCAAAGCTGGTTCATCGACGGCTGGTTCCCCCTCTTCCCCTGGATGGGGTATGCGCTGGTCGGCGCGCTGTTCTTCCGCACGTTTTTCCGCGAAAACTCCGGTGTCTCAAACCGCTTCCTCATGATGGGAGCGGCATTCACGGCCGTGGGTTTCGCCCTGCTCTTCCTTCCCCTGCCCTTCGTGCGCAACCTCGCGGACGGCGCCATCCTCGAATCACGCGGCGGCTACTCGGAAATCTTCTATCCCCCCACCTTCGCCTACATCTTCACCTCCGTCGGCATCGTTCTGCTGTTCTCCACACTCATCCGCCGCTTCCCCGTGTCAGGAGTCACCGCCCTGCTCGCGTTTTTCGGGCGCTACTCCATGATGGTGTACATCCTGCACCAGGTGCTGGGCGCTCTCGCAGTGGAGCCGGCGGTGACGGCCTTCGGGTTCGAGGCCATTGAGTCGGGCCCCTGGTTCACCTTTGTGAACATCGTGGTGCTCTCGATCATCTACGCCGTGTGCTACGGAGTGGAGATGATCAAGCGACGCCGCACCCCGCGTTCGACGGTGCTGCAGGTACTGTTCGGGAAATAATGGTCAGAAATAAAGTCCGTAGAAAATGCCGCTGGGCGTGATGCGGATCGCCGGTGCCGGAAAGTGAAAGAGATTGAGCGATTCGCGCACGAAGTCCATGAACGCGCCCTCACCCGGCAGCGCGCGCATATCGTAGTCCAGCGCGACATACCACTCCTGCTCACCCTGTCCCACACCCCCGCTGCTGTTGAAGATGCCGTCGCCGAGCATGGTGCGGTTCGCGCCGTAGCCGACGGCGATGCCCAGCCAGTCCGGCCAGTAGGGTTTTGCCCCGTCGGGCAGCACATCCTCCACGCTCAGGCAGAGCCAGTAGGTGAATCCGTCGTAATCGCGGAGATAGTCATGTTCTATCCATCCCGCCTTGACGGCGTCGGAGGGATGATAGCTCATCTTGAGGTTCACCGCCTGCAGGGAAGGCCAGACGCGCTGTAAATTCGGCCACAGTGATCCGACGGTGTTGGCGCCCATGTCCCACCAGCTGAACCCCCATTTCTCATACATGCCGTCGATGACTTCCATCTCGAGCTGGTAAAACATCGCAAGACCGCTGGACCAGTACATCGCGGGCGTATCGTCCATGCCCGTCCAGCGGAACATGTGGAACAGTGTGCGCGTGTAGGTCTGCGATCCCCAGATATGGCCGAGCTTGTCGACGTTGAGATCTGCGTTGTACCAGTCGTTGAAGGTATGGAAGGGGGCCCGGTCGGCGTACTCGTCATTGTAAAAGGTCGCGAAGTAATATCCCATGATGCCGGCATTTACTGCGAACATGGTCCCGCCGACCAGCCAGAGACGCCCCGGACGGATGCCGGTCGTGCCGGACGAGTCCGCCGTCGCGGGCAATTGCCAGGCAGTCGCCCTTTGCGGCGGCAGTGCAGTTCCCTGCAGCCGCGCCGCGCGCAGTTCCCTTAGCGCAGTTGGATAGCGCAACGCGAGCCGCCATACGGAGAGGGCGCGGAGACTGTCCTGCGCGGCGACGGTGTGCGGCTGGCCGCCCGCAAACAGCTGCGCCGGCAGAACCGGCGCAGCAATAAAGAGCAGGATGAGAAAGACGCGCATCATGCGAGTGCGGTGGCGGCGCGCAGCAGGGCTTTCGTTTTTGCTTCGGAGTCCGCCTCAGCATAGAAACGGAGAATGGGTTCGGTACCTGACGCGCGCACCAGCAGCCAGCCGCCGTCGATACGGAACTTGTATCCGTCGGTTGTTTCCGTGCTCAGCACGGCATGCCGGCCCAGCTTCGCGACGCCTTTCGCGCAGACGGCGAGAATGGCTTTCTTGTTCTTTTCCGTCGTGCGGTAGTCGATGCGGTCGTACCACACGCGTCCGAATTCCTCGAAAATCTGTTCGACCGCCTGTCCGAGTGTCATTTTCTTTTTCGCGAGATACTCGCAGAGGAGCAGGTTGTTGAAAATGCCGTCGCGTTCGGGGATATGCAGCGACGTGCCCACGCCACCGCTTTCCTCACCGCCGATGAGGATTTTGTCTTCGAGCATCAGCTCCGTGACGTACTTGAAACCGACCGGTCGCTCGTAGAGCTTCAGACCATATTTCTCGCACATGCGCGGAACGATATCCGTGACGGAAACAGTCTTGACCACGGCGCCTTTTTTCCCGAGGTCTTCATGCAGGTACTTGAGGAGAATGGGAATGAGCAGCTGTGTGCTGATGAAATTCCCGTTCTCGTCCACGCAGCCGAAGCGGTCCGCGTCACCGTCCGTCACCAGACCGATGTCGTACTTCTCCTTCGTGACGAGATCGATGAACTCAGGCAGATTCTTCGCGAGCGGTTCGGGCGCCGTTCCCTTGAAGCCGGGGTTGTGCTCGTCGTGCAGGCAGGTCACGTTCGGGAGCAGATGCTGCATCACACCGTAGGACGCACCGTACATGACGTCGTAGGCGATCTTCATCCTGGACCGCTTGATCTTCGCGAGATCAATTTTCTTCTGGATATCTGCGATGTACATCTTGTGAAGGTCGATCGATTTCACCAGTCCCTCTTTGCGCAGATCTTCCATCGGACGCAGCTTCGGGGCGGTGCCCTTTTCCACGATGCCGTGCAGCAGTTTCTCTACTTTCTTGATATCCCGCACCAGCGCGGATCCACCGAACTCGGCCTTGATCTTGAAGCCGTTCCACTCTGGTGGATTGTGGCTGGCGGTGATCATGACGCCGGCCGCCGCCTTCTTCCTGATGATGCCCAGCGACAGCATGGGCGTGGAAACGACATTCTCAGCCAGCCACACTTTGATGCCCTGGCTTGCAATCACCTGTGCCGCCGCCGCGGCGAAATCCTGCGAACCGAAGCGGGCGTCGCCGCCGACCACCACGCCGTTGTCGATCTTCGCATGCCGGCGATAGTAGCGCGCGAAGGCCAACGCCACGCGGCACACATTGTCGAAGGTGTAGTCTTCCGCGATGAGGGCGCGCCAGCCGTCCGTTCCGAAAGTGATTGCTGCCATGATTCACCTGTGCTGATTCGAAATACCTGATTTCATAAGATACACAATCTAGCGCGTGCCGGAAAAGTCGCGCCAGAAGGCAGCGACGGCGTCCTCGAGAAGCGCGGCCGCACGTTCCATGCCTTCTTCATGCGTCATTCCCCCGGGCGTCGCCGCGACCGCGGCCCGCAGTCCCAGCGCATTCTCGATCCACGCCGGAGAACCTGCAATCCTTCCGGCAAAGGCGATGACCGGAATGCCGCGCCGGTGCGCCTCTCCGGCGACGCCCGCGACGACCTTGCCCTCGCGGCTCTGGGCGTCGAGACATCCTTCTCCCGTGATCACGAGGTCACAGTCCTCGAGCACGTCGGCGAAACCGGTCATGCCGCGGACCGCATCCGACCCGGATCGCAGACGCGCGCCGCAGAATGCGGCGAGGGCGAAGCCAAGTCCTCCGGCGGCGCCCATCCCTTCGGCTGCGGTATCGACATAACGCACGTCGCGCCGCACGATGCTGGCAAAATGCGCGACGGCGTGATCGACGCGCTCGAGCTGATCGGCCGGCAATCCCTTCTGCGGACCGTACACCGCGGTCGCACCGCGGGGACCGCAGAGCGGGTTGCGCACATCCGCGAGCACGGTGACCGGCGGAAAACCGGCGCGTGGAGGGACACCCACTTCACGAACCGTGCGAAGGGCCCGGAACACGTCCGCCCCGGGCTCGGTGTCAAATCGGAAGGTATACTCCATGGCCTCTGCGAAACCCAGTCCGGCATCGTTGGTGGCGCTGCCTCCGAGCGCCACCAGCAGCGTCTGTGCGCCGCTGTCGACCGCCGCGCGCAGCAGCATGCCCAGACCGGTGCTGCGGAGTTTCGCGAGGTTGCGCTCGCTCTCTGGAAGCAGCGTATGCCCGATCACCACGGCACTCTCTATCACCGCCGTTCCGTCAGGAAGGCGCAGCCAGTGTCCGTCCATGGGACGGCCGCGGGGATCGCATGCGGAAACCGAAACCCGCTCACCCCCCAGCTGTGCTTCGAGCACCTCGAGCGTTCCCTCTCCCCCGTCCGCCTGCGGTGCCAGAATGCAGCGGGCCGCCGGGTCACAGCGGGCGATGCCTGCTGCGATGACGCCGGCGGCCCTGACAGCCGAAAGCGAGCCCTTGAAAGAATCCGGGGCGACGAGAACGTTCACGGATCAGCGCGTGACGTTGAACGCGGCGATACCGGGGAACAGTCCGTTGGTGTCGAGTTCCTCCTCAATGCGGAGGAGCTGGTTGTACTTCGCAATGCGGTCGGAGCGCGATGCGGAGCCGGTCTTGATCTGCCCCGCGTTCATCGCGACGGCGATGTCTGCGATGGTTGCATCCTCGGTTTCCCCGGATCGATGGCTGATGACCGAGGTGTAGCGGGCGCGCTTGGCCATCTCGATCGCATCGAAGGTCTCCGTGAGCGTTCCGATCTGGTTGACCTTGATAAGGATGGAGTTGGCGATGCCCTTGTTGATGCCGTCGGCAAGGATGGCGGTGTTGGTCACGAACACATCGTCGCCGACGATCTGGCAGCGGTCACCGATCGCATCGGTCATTTTCTTCCAGCCGTCCCAGTCGTTCTCGCCAAGTCCGTCCTCAATCGAGATGATCGGGTACTTGTCGACCAGCGAGGCGTACATGTCGATCAGTTCGTCGGCGGATTTCAGGCTTTTGTCGGATTTGAAAAAGCGGTACATGCCCGTGCCGTCGTCCTGCTTCTCGTACATTTCCGAGGCAGCGACATCGAGGGAGATGTAGCAGTCTTCGTGCGTGTAGTTGGCGAGTTCCATGGCCTTGAGGATGTACTGAATGGCTTCCTCGTTGCTTTTCAGGCTGGGGGCGAAGCCGCCCTCGTCACCGACGGCCGTATTGAGTCCGGCTTCGCTGAGCACTTTTTTCAGGGCATGGAAGATTTCTGCCCCGCAGCGCAGCGCTTCGGCGAAGGTCGGCGCGCCGTACGGGACAATCATGAATTCCTGGAAATCCACCGTGTTGTCGGCATGCTTGCCGCCGTTGAGAATGTTCATCATCGGGACGGGCAGGCTTTTCGCGTTCGTGCCGCCGAGGTAGCGGTACAGCGGCATGTCGAGCGTTTCCGCCGCTGCGCGGGCGATGGCCATGGAGACGCCGAGGATGGCGTTCGCACCGAGGCGCGCCTTGTTCGGCGTCCCGTCGAGTTCGATCATGTAATTGTCCACGCCAACCTGGTCGAAGGCATCCCAGCCGATCAGCTCGTCGGCGAGCACGTCGTTCACGTTCTCGACGGCGTTGAGCACGCCTTTTCCATTGTAGCGTTCCTTGTCGCCGTCACGCATTTCCACCGCTTCACGTTCGCCGGTGGAGGCGCCGCTCGGAACGGCCGCGCGGCCGCGCACGCCGCTCTCGAGTTCCACTTCCACTTCCACGGTGGGATTGCCGCGGGAGTCAAGAATCTCTCTTCCGAGAATATCGATGATGGTCGTCATGTCAGTTTACTCACTTCATGTATGAACGAATTTGGTTTGCTGTCAAAGGGGACGGACCTCGGGGCCGAACACGCGGGATGCCACCGCGGAGGCAAATGCAGACGCCTGCTCGGCGTTGGAGGCTTCGGCGATCACGCGCATGATGGGCTCGGTGTTCGAGCTGCGCAGATGCACCCAGCCTTCCGTGAAATCGACCCGCACACCGTCGTCGCTGTTCACGCGTTCGTCGGCATACGCCTGCCGCGCCGTGTCCAGCACCGCTGCAGTGTCGAGCCCGGCAGTCGAATACTTGAATTTCCGAATGACATACTCGGGCAGCGTCGCGCGATACGAGGATGCCGTGCCGTCATGTCGCGCCAGTGCGTGCAGCACGAGTGCCGCGCCCACGAGGGAATCCCGTCCCGCGTGCACCGACGGCAGAATGATGCCGCCGCTGCCCTCTCCGCCCACAACGGCAGACTGTGTGCGCAGTGTGTTGACGACGTTGATCTCGCCGACCGGGGACCGGAACACGCGGGCGCCGTATCGTGCTGCCACATCGTCCACGGCACGGGTGGTCGAAAGATTCACCGCCACCGCGGACGCTGCACCGCCCTGAACTGAGGAGAGCACGCTGTCCACGGCTGTCGTCACGGAATACTCTTCGCCGAAGGGGCGTCCCTGCTCGGTGAACAGTACCAATCGGTCGGCGTCCGGATCCACCGCGATGCCGAGATCAGCGCTCTCACGCCGCACCGCTTCGCCGAGGCTGACGAGATTTTCCGGCAGGGGTTCGGGGGTATGCGGGAAACGGCCACTGCTGTCGCAGGCCACGGGAATCACCGCGCAACCGAGATGGGCGAGCAGACGCGGCACGGCCAGGCTGCCGGACGCATTAACCGCATCCACGGCGACGCGAAAGCCTCGCGCACGTATTCTTTCGATGTCGAGAAACGGGATGTCGAGCACGCGGGAAATGTGCGCATCGATGGCATCGGGCACCACAGTCGCGCGGCCCACGGCGTCCCAGGCGGCCGCGGAGATTCCGCCGGCGTCCGCGAGTGCGAACAGCGCCGCGTTTTCATCGGCATTGAGAAACACACCGCCGCTCCCGAGAAATTTCAGACCGTTCCACTCCGCGGGATTATGGCTTGCCGTGATGACAATGCCACCGCGCGCGTCGGAATGTTCCGTGTGCAGCTGCACGGTCGGCGTGGGCACCATGCCCAGATCGAGCACGTCGACTCCGCTGAACTGCAGTGCGGCACGCGCGACATCCATGAGTGCGCGTCCGTGAGAACGGCCGTCGTACCCGAGGACGATAGGCCCGCCGCCACTCCATTTCGCGAAGGACGACACATACGTGAGCACCGTCTCCGGCACAAGAGTGTCGCCCACGATGCCGCGGATTCCTGATATGCTCCTGATGAGTGTGTTCATCAATGGAATAATGCTGATGTTGCGGTAATGGACCTCATGTTCCTGGATCAAAACTACGAAGGGAGGCCGCAAGAGTCAATCCTCCCGGCTCGCCTGGTTGCACTTTTCGCACATCTTCGCTAGTTTTTGATGATTATCTGGAATCTCAATGCGATTTCTTCCCCGGCTGCAACAATCTCCCGCCACATTCGAGGTCAGCAGCAGGCGCATCAACGCCTTCATGCTCGTGCTGGTCGTGCTTGCACTCACCAGTCTCGTACTCGAATACGGCTTCTTCTTTTCCGACAGCTCCCGCCAGGTGTTCCGGGTCATCGACGTGGCGGTGCTGCTGCTCTTCATGCTGCAGCAGGTTGTGAAATTGCTGCGTGCCCCGGACCGCATTGCCTATCTGTCGGAGCGGCGGATCGAATACATGCTGACTGCATTCCTGCTCGTTGCCGCAGCGCTGTACCCGCTGCTCGCCGACAGCTATGCCGCCCTGTCGGAGCAATGGAGACCCGGCAGCCTGATCTCCATTTACATCGTCATCGCGCAGACCGTCATCGTGGCGGACATTCTACTGGGCGCGGTGCGCTACAGCAGGAAAATCACCAGCCGGCGCATTCAGCCGGCGCGCATTTTCATCGCGAGTTTCGTCATCGTCATTCTCGCCGGCACCGCTGCGCTGCTGCTCCCGCGCGCGACCGTCGACGGCATCTCCGTCACCGACGCACTATTCACTTCGGCGAGCGCTGTCTGTGTCACCGGTCTGGTCGTCGTGGACACAGCCAGCGTGTTCACACCGTTCGGGCATGTGATCCTCCTCCTGCTCATTCAGGTCGGCGGCCTGGGACTGATGACGTTCACGACCTTCTTCACGCTTTTCAGCGGCCGGCTCAGCATCAAGGAACGCGTGCTCATGCAGGAGATGCTCAGCAGGGAAAGCCTCGGCCAGGTGCGTCACACACTCAAAAGCATCGTCGGCGTGACGCTGCTGATCGAATTGATCGGGGCCGTGCTGCTCTACCACTCGTGGGGTGATGTGGCGTTCACATCCGAACGGGCGAAGATATTCAGCTCGGTGTTTCATTCCGTGTCCGCCTTCTGCAATGCGGGATTCTCCCTGTTCAGTGAGAACCTGGCCGTTTCCGGCGCCGCGATGAACGTGCAGCTCAACCTCGTCATCGCCTCCCTGATCATCCTTGGCGGACTCGGCTTCATCGCCATCGTCAACATCGTGCGCGCCCGTCCGCTGGGAAAGCCCGGAACGCGGCTGCGCTCACGCCTGACCGCGCACACGCGACTGGTGCTTGTGACATCGGTGATCCTTATCGCCGCGGGCATGGTCTTTTTCTACGTCATCGAGTACAACAACTCGCTGCAGTCTCTCAGCTGGTGGGAAAAGATTCTCGCGTCGTTTTTCCAGTCGGTGAGCACACGGACGGCGGGATTCAACACGACGGACATCGGCGCGATGGCTGTCCCGTCGACGCTCATATTCCTTCTTCTCATGTTCATCGGCGCGTCACCCGGTTCGACCGGCGGAGGCATAAAGACGACGACGGCCGCCCTGGTGTTCCTCTCCGCGATGAACTATGTCCGGGGGAAAAAATCCGCCAACATCGCCCGCCGCAGCGTGCAGCCAAACATCGTCGAGCGCGCATACGCCGCCCTGCTCTTCGGTTTCGCGTTGATCGCACTGTCCGTCTTCCTGCTCAGTTTCTTCGAGCCGTTCCCGCTGCTGGATCTCCTGTTCGAGACGGTCTCGGCGGCCGCGACGGTCGGACTGTCCCGCGGCATCACCTTCGCGCTGACGGATGCCAGCAAAATCGTCCTTATTTTTACCATGTTGATCGGACGCGTCGGCACACTGACGATGATGATGGCGCTCACGCGCCCCGCCGTCCTCAACAGGTACGACTACCCCACAGAACAGATTGTCGTCGGATAACCCGGAGTACACATGGTCAAGCGCTTTGCCGTCATCGGACTCGGCTATTTTGGAAGCAACCTCGCCCGCGCGCTGACGCGGAACGGCGCCGAAGTGATCGCGATAGATAACACCCTGACAAAGATCGAGGAGATCAAGGACGACGTCGCCTATGCCGTGCGTCTCGACAGCACGGACGAAAAGACACTGCGCAACCAGGGACTCGAGGACCTCGACGCCATCATCGTGTCCATCGGGGAGGACTTCGAGAATGCACTGCTCACCTGCGTCCTCCTGCTCGAGTTCGGCTGCAAGAACGTGATCGTGAAATCCACATCCCCGATTCACACGCGGATTTTCCAGAGTGTGGGCGTGCACAGCATCGTGGCGCCCGATCTCGACATGGCCGAACGACTCGCGGGATCACTGATCAGCACAAGCATTCTCGATGCCATACCGCTTACGGACCGATACAGCATTCTCCAGGTCAAGGCCCCGGCATTCATGGAAGGACGCACGCTGAAAGAACTCGACCTGCGCCGGGAACACCAGGTCAACCTCATTACCATCAAGCGACAAAGCCCGAAGGACGCGCAGCGCGAGTTCATCATCGGTGTTCCCCTGCCTGACACGCGCATTGAGAAGCAGGACACACTCATCCTCATGGGAGAGAAAGACAGCATCGGAAGGCTGGTGAAAGAATAGCATGGCCACATCTCCCCGCGAGCACCCTCCCCTGTTCCACCGCGTCTTCCTCAGCCACCTGCTGCTGGTACTGCTTTGCTTCGTCATCGCAATCGTGCTTCTCGAATACCTGTTTGTCGAGGGACTGGCACTGTACATGCAGCGCACCCCGCTCATCCTCATTCCCGTTTCACTCGCGCTGATCGGCATCGCCGGCCTGACGGCGCTGTGGACGGCAGGCAGCGCGGCCCTGCCGCTGGACCGCATCACACGCCTGCTCGACAGAGACGCATCACCGGAAGCGCTGCTCGCGGAACACGAACACGCGCGGACCGAGGAAAACGCCGACCTGCTCAACGCGCTGCATGGCAGGTTGAAGCGCCTGGAACGCAACGAACGTTCGCGTCCGCTCTACATGCAGCTCGATATGCATCTGAATATCATCGACACCGATGTGGAGACGGCGGCCCGGCTCGGGGTGATTCCGGAGGAGATGGCCAGAGGCAATCTGCGTCAGTACCTGCACGAAGACACTGACATCGCAGTCCTGCTGCGAGCACTCGCAGATGCATCGGCGACGCAGGAATTGGACGCGTTTTTCAAAGCCGCCGCATCACGTGTGCTGCGGGTGCGGGTCATTCTGCGTCCCCTCGGGCAGGGACGGTGGCTGCTGCTCGGCAACGATGCCCGGAGAATCTGAACGAACGGCGGGTCAGAACGGAAGGGTGATGGAGACCGCAGGGCGGTGCGGTGAGAAACCGGCCGAGACGGGAATGTCTTCCGCACGCGCCTGTTCGCGCGCTTCCTCCGCCTGCACCACCGCAAGACCGATCACCGTTCCAATGGCCGCCCCGACCACGGTGTCGGAAAGCCAGTGCCGGTCGGCCATGATGCGCTGAACGACGGTGACGGTGGCAAGCGAATACAACAGCACGGAGAGCGGGAGACTGCCGACGCGACGGGAGAGCGTCGAAGAGAGGGCGAACGCCGATGTCGCGTGTCCCGACGGATGCGACCAGTGCGCGTTGTCGAAACGGAAGAACAGAAAGCGGTCTTTCCCTTCGTCGCGATCCGGACGTGCCCGCCCGAGTATTGTTTTCAACAGGTGCGTGATGAAGGTGCTGTAGATCTGCGACTGCAGAAGCATCCGTCCGGTGACGCGCGTCCATTCGTCGTCCAGGGCCCACCCCCCGCCGAACATCCCTATCCCCAGCAGTCCCCCTGTCAGTCCGCTGCCGTAGTAATCCCCCACACGCAGCCAGTCGTCTGTTGCCTTGCTCCGACGTGCCTGCGACCAGGTGCGCACATCATCGTCCACGGTGTACGCGGCAATTCCCGCCGCGACGAGGAGACCGGTGTGCAGCCAGTCGGTTCCGGAAAATTCCGCGGGAGCAGAGAAAATATCCGCCGCATCCTGGACGAAGACATCGAGGTCGTGATCCACGCCCGTCACGTCATCGTTCTGCGCGGCGGAAGGAACGGCGAGTATGCAGATCAGCAGAACCGCGGACAGCACGCGCATCAATCGTCCTTCCGCAGGGTGATGACGCATTCGATGTGATAGGTGTGGGGAAACATGTCCACGGGAGTGACGTTCTCCACCCGGTAACCGTATTCACGCAGCATGCCGCAGTCGCGTGCGCTCGTCGCGGGATTGCATGAGACGTACACCAGGCGGCGGACACCGGATGCGCCGATCGCCGCGACCACTTTCGCATGCATGCCGGCACGTGGCGGATCGGTGATGATCACATCCGGGGAAGGCACATCGGCCGGTGCCTTGTCGCCGAGGAAATCCACGATATCCGCGCAGTAAAAGGTCGTGTTGTCGATGCCGTTTTCACGCGCGTTCTTCTCCGCGTCCGCGATCGCCGACGCATTGAGTTCGACGCCGACGACGTGCTGAACATCGCGCGCGATAAAAAGCGAAATGGTGCCCGTTCCGCAGTACAGGTCCCATACCACATCGTCTTTTCCCAGCGCGGCGGCCTGTTCGGCCAGGGCGTACAGACGTTCGGCCTGCAGCGTGTTGGTCTGGAAAAAGGACGTCGGGGAAATGCGGAAGCGGTTCGCCCCCAGCTGTTCGCGGATCGTCCCGTCCCCGAAATACACGATGTCTTCGTCCCCCACGGCGACGGACGACTTCCTGTCCGTCACGCCGTGCACGAAGGTGCTGACCGCGAACTCCTCCTTCTGCAGGAGCGCTGCGTAGTCACGGATGATGTCTTCACGGCGATGCGTCGACACGAGATACACCATGCGTTCCCCCGTGTGCTTGGCCTCGCGGATGACCAGGTTGCGCAGATCCCCCGTATGCGTCCGTGTGGAATACGCGGGAATGTCACGGGCGAGAAAAAACGCGCGCGTGGCGTTCAGTATCGCGTTGCTCTCCTGCGATTCGAGCCTGCAGTCATCGATGTGCAGAATGCGGTCGTAGCGCTTCGGGATATGCAGTCCGAGAGCGAACAGCTCCGCGTCGCGATCGACCACTCCCAGTTCGTCGGGCATGAGCCAGCGCATTTCACCGAAGGAAAATTCCATTTTGTTCCGGTACCAGAACGGTTCGACGGCAGGAAGCGTGTCGGTCACGGGAGGCGCATCGAATCCTCCGATGCGGGTGAACGCGTCGACGACATGTTCGCGTTTCCAGTACAGCTGCCGCTCGTACGACATGTGCTGCCACTTGCAGCCGCCGCAGACGCCGAAATGCCTGCACGCCGGATCGACCCGTGAGGGGGAGGCCTCGAGCAGTTTTTCGACACGCGCTTCGGCGAACTGTTTTTTCTTCCTGTAGACCTGGGCTTCCACCCTGTCGCCGGGCACGGCGCCGTCGACGAACACCACCATGTTGCCCACGCGAGACATCGATCGACCTTCGAAAGCCGCTTTTTCTACTTCGATTTCGAGAATATCACCGCGACGGATGACGGGTGCGTCGTGCTGTGCGTCAGACATGGGATGCAGCGTGCAGATGAGACAACAGAATGATCAGTATACCGCCCGGTACCGTTTGAGACCCGAGTAGAGCTCCCACGCCATCACCTTCATGACACCGGCGACCGGGACGGCGAACAGCATGCCGAGGATGCCGAACAGCTGTCCCCCGATCAGTATGGTGAAGATGATGGTGAGCGGATGAAGCTTGACGCTCTGAGAAATGGTCAGCGGCTGAATGACCGAGTCGTCGAGCAGGCGGATGAGCGTGAACGTGATGAGAATCAGCGGAACCTGTTCGAACGTGCCGAGTGTGATAACGGAAATGCTGCTTGCGACCAGCGCGGCCGTCGGCGGTCCCAGGTACGGCACGAGATTGGCGAATGCCGCGACCATGCCGATGAGCATGAAATTCGGAATATCGAGAAGCCACATCGCGAAGGTCGTGACCAGGCCGATCACAAAGGCGTCGAGCAGAATGCCGCGCAGGTAGGCACCGAGTGACCAGTCGATCTTGTGGAGAATGCTCAATGACATTTCGAAGAACTGGTTGGGCACGATTTCGATCAGGGACTTCTTCAGCTTGCGGCTGTCCTTGAGAAGGAAGAAGGTCGAGATAAGTGTCATGACCACGAATATCATCAGTCCGACGAGACCGGACGCGATGTTGAGAAGATTGTCGAACAGCGTGCTGACGAGGTTCTCGATACGCGTGGTCAGGTGCAGATCGCGTACACCGAGAAAGGAGAGCGATTCTACAATGTCCTGTTCCAGTCCGGGAAGGCTCTTGCGCATTTCCCCGAAGCTGACGCGTTCCTGCAGCACCATCACCTGGTCATAGAGCAGCGGCGACAGGAAATACGCCACCACGAAAAAGGCGCCGAGTGAGAGCAGGAACATGATGGTCGACGCCAGCATGCGAGGCGTGCCGTGGCTTTCCAGCCAGTCCACCGCCGGCGTGATCACGAACGCGAAAAGCATGGCGAGCAGGAAAATCGCCACGATGGACCCGATGGTGTACACGGTCACTGCGAGCAGAATCGCGACTGCGAGCAGCAGGAGCACGATCAGTATTTTTGTGTTCGTCAGCATGTCAGGGCAGGTCCTTGCGGGCAATTTCACCCATGAGACGCGCGTTTTCGACGCTGGCCTTGTAGAGGCGCTCGGCGAGAATTCCTGCGAGCTTGGCGACGACTTTCACGCCGATGCGGGGCCGGGTTTCGAGCAGGCCGAAGAGATCTGGCTGGAAGAAGCCGAAAAGCTTCGTGTCCTCGTACGCGACCGCGCTTGCATTGCGCGGACGTTCATTGAAGAGCGACATCTCACCGAAGAAATCACCTTTGGAAAGCCGCGCAATTTCCGTCGACCGGCTTTCGCTGACGATGGAGACTTCGCCCTTTTCGATGATATACATGCCGAGGCCGGGATCTCCTTCACGGAAAATATACTCTCCCGCGTGGAACTTGCGCCGATGCAGAATGCGCTCGACGGCCTTGAGGTCGCTGCGGCTGAGTCCTTCGAAGATCGGGACCCCGCGCAGAAGCGTCAGCAGATCCTTCTCGGGATCACGCTGCAGAACGCTGCCCCAGAGGAATGATTTCGATTGTTGTTGCTGTTCCTGGTCGTCCATGGCAGTCCTATGAATTGTATTTCCATGTCGTCCCGTCCCGGCCGTCCTCGAGCGCGATGCCCAGTCCCTTGAGTCCGTCGCGTATGCGATCGGACAGAGCGAACTGTTTGTCCTTCCGCGCCTCGGCCCGGATGTCTATCAGCAGCCGCATCACGCCATCGAGCGCCTCCCCTCCCGCGTTTTCTTCCGTCTCCTCGTGCAGTATGCCGAACAGTTCGACGCCGGTGCGGCGCAGGAAGGCTGCCAGTTTTTCCCGTGCGGCGTCTGCCATGCCTTCGTCCGAACGAAGCACGGCGTTGGCGTCGCGCACCATTTCGAACAGCGCGCCGAAGCCGGCGGGCGTGTTGAAATCGTCGTCCATCGCAGTGATGAAACGCTGTTCCCAGGCCTCGACGTCGAACGCACCATCACCCGACACGGCAGCGCGCACGGCATCGTAGAGTCCCTGCAGCTTCTGCAGACCGGTTTTCGCGGCCTCGATGCCCTCCGGCGTGAAATTGAGCGGACTGCGGTAATGCGTCTGCAGGTAGTAGAATCGCAGCACGGTGGCGGGATATTTCTCGAGGATTTCTCGTGCCGTGAAGAAGTTTCCGAGAGACTTCGACATCTTCTCGTTGTCGATGTTCAGAAAGCCGAAGTGTATCCAGTACCGCGCGAAGGGGGCGTCGGTGAGAGCCTCGCTCTGAGCGATTTCGTTTTCATGATGCGGGAAAATCAGGTCGTTGCCTCCCGCGTGAATATCGAAGCTTTTGCCGAGGAATTTCTGCGACATGACCGAGCACTCGATGTGCCAGCCGGGACGTCCGCTTCCCCAGGGCGCATCCCAGGCCGGTTCACCCGGCTTCGCGCTCTTCCACAGCGCGAAGTCCACGGGATTTTCCTTGCGCGGGTCGGCTTCGACACGAGAACCGACGACGAGGTCTTCGATGTTTTTCCTGCTCAGCTTGCCGTATCCGTCGAACGCGGAAACGCGGAAGAACACATCACCGTCGACCGCGTACGCCGCGCCGCGTTCGATCAGTCCCTGGATATGCGCGATGATCTCCTCCATGGTCTCCGTCGCGCGAGGATGCACGTCCGCGGGACGAATCCCGAAAAGCGCGGTATCACGGAGGAAGGCTTCGGTGTACTTCTCCGCGATGTCGGAAGACGGCACTCCCTGCTCATTCGCCCTGTTGATGATCTTGTCGTCGATGTCGGTGATGTTCATCACGTAGGTGACCTTATAGCCGCGGTATTCAAAATAGCGGCGGATGATATCGGACATGACAAACGAACGGGCATTGCCGATGTGGAAGTAATCGTACACGGTCGGACCACAGGTATACATGCGGACTTCGGCCTCGTGCATCGGGATGAATTCTTCGACAGTTCTGCTGAGCGTGTTGTAAAAAGCGATGGGCATGGCAAATGTGCGTATGGTAATTGAAACAAAGCGTTTCCGATCTGCGGCGACGACTGCGAAACCTTCCAGCGGGCGACCTGCCGGCAGCATCCGGTCGGAAGATTCAGGACATCAGTTCGCGGGCGCTCTGCAGCGCGGATTCGGTGACCGTATCACCGCTGAGCAGGCGTGCGACTTCCTGCATGCGGGCATCGGGTGCGAGCTCCGTCACGGCGGTGGCCGTTCTGCCGTCCGCCACCCGCTTGGTGACGAGAAGATGCGCATTCCCGACACCTGCGATCTGCGGAAGATGCGTGATGGCGAGTATCTGATGCGCTGCGGCGAGCTTGCGCATGGCAGCGCCCACCCTGCTTGCGATTCCGCCGCTGACTCCGACATCGATTTCATCGAACACCATGATGGGAATGCCGTCGCGTCCGGCGAAAATGGATTTGAGGGCGAGCATGATGCGCGAGACTTCACCGCCGGAGACCACCTTGTGCAGCGGTTTGGGATCCTCGCCCAGGTTGGCGGATAAGTAGAATTCCACGGCGTCCCATCCGTGCTCATCCGCGGACACCGGACTGCCGTCACGCAGCAGGTGTTTTTCCTGCGCTGCGCTGGCGGGTGTGATTCCGAGACGCGTCTCGAACACCGCGTGCGCTATACCCAGCTCGGCGAGTTCTGCGACGACCTGTTTCGCGAGACTGGCTGCCGCCTTTTTCCGCGCTCTGCTCAGCGCCGCGGCGGCGGTGCTGCTTTTCGCCCGCAGCGTTTCCGTCTGCCGCTGCAGATCCTCGATGCGGTCGTCGATGGAATCGAGTCCGGCGAGTTCACCCTTCAGCGCCTCCCGCTTCTCGAGGAGTTCGGAAAGCGTGCAGCGGAATTTCCTTTTAAGCTCTGTGATCTCGGCCAGGCGGTGACGCAGCTGCTCGGCGCGATCGGGCGTGAAATCGATGCCTTCGAGATAATCGCGTACCGTGCGCGCGATTTCCGCCAGGCCCGCCGCGGTGCCGCTCACTTCCTTCTGCAGGGGTTCGAGGGATGAATCGATGCGTGTCAGTTCCCCGAAGAGACGATCACAGCGTCCCAGCATGTCAACGGCATTCTGCTCCCCGTCGTAGAGCAGATCCAGGATTTGATTGGCGGACACGGCGAGTTTTTCCGCGTGTTCGACGACTTTGAGCTCGCGTTCCACCGCTTCGTCCTCCCCTTCCTCCGGCGCAACCATCGCGATTTCCTTCAGCTGGTGTTCGGCGACGAGGCGGCGCTCGTCGATGCGGTCGCGTGTGCGCAGCGCGTCTGCCAGCTCTGCGACGCTCGCGACGAAGCGAGTATACAGTACGCCGTAGGACGCATGGGCGGTGGCGACCGAAGGATCGGAATCCAGGATTTCGCGATGGGTTTCGGCGCGGAGCAGGGACTGATGTTCATGCTGGCCGTGAATGTCGACCAGACGATTGCCGAGTGCGTGCAGTGTACTGACGGGAACGGGGGTATCGTTGACGAAGGCGCGGCTGACACCTTTCGAGGAAAGCTCACGCCTCAGAATGAGCACCGGCTGCCACTCGGATCCCATTTCTTCGACCATGGGACGCAGATGCGCGAGTGGCGCCGCTTCGAGTTCGGCTTCCACGACGGCCTTCGCGCTGCCCTGCCGTATCATCGTGGTGTCGGCACGTTCGCCGAGGACGAGTCCCAGTGCATCGATGACGATGGATTTTCCCGCCCCGGTTTCCCCTGTCATCACCGTCAGACCCGGTCCGAAAGGGATGCGGATTTCCTCGATCAGCGCGAAATTCCTGATAACAAGCGAGGTCAGCATGTACGCCCTGTAGCTTCCAGTAATTATTGAAGCAATCTAGACCCTGCCCGAATGACTTGCAAGGCAGGAGTCAATCCTCCTCCTCCGGGGACCAGAAGGTGAAATTCGGGATGTCGCCGCGCAGCCCGTGGAAGAATGCCAGCTGAAAGAAGTTCTGCAGACCCTCCTGTGCATCCGCTGTGAAGCGGTAGCGGTAATGGGCCGGAAGCGATGCGGTCGCGTCTTCGCTGCTGCCGCGTCCGCGCATTTCCTCATCGAGCTGGCGCAGGACCTCGGTATCCACTTCGTCGCCGGCGCGACGGACAGCATCATCCATGGCGCTGTCCATGCGCGATTCCCATGCGACGATCATCTCTCGAACGAAGGGGAGCTGCGTGAGGTCGAACCATTCGTCTATCATGTCCATCGTCGCGAATCCCTGCATCTGCTGGACCGGATCGCCCGAGGGATAGAGCAGGGCGTCGACGGCGGCAAGGGCTTCCGACGGCGGACGCGTCATCTGGAAAAAGCGCGGGTGCAGGCGGTATTTTTCCTTCAGGATGACTTCCGCGAGCATGGATTCAAGTCCGGGATCACCGTAGAACCCGACGGTACTGATTTCTCGCAGTCCCTGGCGGAACTGCAGTGTGATCTCCCCGGTCGCGCCCGTTGCGGCCACGCAGGCGCCGTTCAGCACCGCGAGGTCGCCCTCGCGCTGCGCGAAGACCAGCGGGGATACGAGTGCGAGGTCGATTTCACCTTCGAGGAGTTTCCAGGCGGAGTCTGCAGGGCTCTGCTCGATGCGATCGAGGGACGGTCCCAGTTCGCGGTCCATCGCTTCGAGCAGGCTGCGGTTTCTGTCGTGTTCCTGTGCGCTGAGTATGGGCATGGTTCGGCATTATGACGAAAGGAGACACGCACGGGCATGTCTCCTTTCGATGAATAAAAAACAGTCCGTATCAGGTCGTCTTTGCACGCACCTGCTTGGCGGCGAGGCTGCGCAGGTAGAAGAGCTTCGCACGGCGCACATTGCCGTTGCGGACCTTCACCACCTTCGCGATGGCCGGCGAATGGATGGGGAAAATGCGCTCGACGCCGACGCCGTTGGAAACCTTGCGCACGGTGAACGTGCGGCGCAGGCCTCCGCCCTTCATGGAGATAACGATACCCTGGTATTCCTGGATACGCTCCTTGTTCCCTTCCTTGACGCGCACGTGGACGTTGACGACGTCGCCGGGGGCGAATTCGTCCAGGTCACTGCGCATCATGGACTGTTCAATGAGATCGACTTTGTTCATGGTGTTCTCCTTCGATGTATCTCGTCCAATAGATTCAATATACTGCAATTCTCAATCATTTTTCTTCCGCCGCCGGGAAGCCTCATCCAGCAAGTCCGGTCTGCGTTCGCGCGTAAGCCTGTCGGAGGCGCGACGACGCCATGCTTCCACGCGCTTGTGATCACCGGAAAGCAGATCCTCGGGTACACGCAAGCCCCTGTATTCGGGGGGACGCGTGTAATAGGGGCAGTCCAGCTCTCCGTCCATGAAGGAATCGCTGAGAAGCGATTCTCCGTCCCCGATCACACCGGGGATGAGGCGAACCACGGAGTCGATGATAACCGCCGCGGCCAGTTCCCCACCGGTGAGGACATAATCGCCGATGGAGAGTTCCATGGTGACCAGCTCGTCGACGACGCGCTGATCGATGCCCTTGTAATGTCCGCAGAGAATGATGAGGTTCTCATGCATGGACAGGCGCTTGCAGAGCGACTGATCGTACACCTGCCCGGTGGGCGTGGTGAGTATCACCTCATCGTAGCTGCGTTCGCGCTGCAGGGTTTCGATGCACTCGAACAGCGGTTCCGGCTTGAGAATCATTCCTGCGCCGCCGCCGTAGGGAGTGTCGTCGATGGTGCGATGCTTGTCATGCGTGTAGTCGCGGATATCGTTCAGTACGATCTGCGCGTATCCGCCTTCCTGCGCGCGTTTGACGATGCTTTCGCTGAGGGGCCCCGCGAACAGCGGCGGGTGGCCCGTAATGACGTCAATCCTCATCGAAATCCTCGAACAGCCCGGGAACGGGCATTACCACGATGCGCTTTTCCGCCGTGTTCACGCTTTTGATGAAGTCCGGCACGGCGGGGACCAGGACCTCGAAGCCGCGGTACTCGACCACGTACACGTCATTGGCGGGGAGCAGCATGACATCGCGTACCGTCCCCCGCGCATCTCCTTCGGGTGTTTCCATCCGGCAGCCGATCAGGTCATGGATGAAGTAGCGACCCTCCGGCGGCTCTTCCATCTCCTGGTCGGTCACGTAGAGATTGCGTCCGACGAGCGCTTCTGCGCTGTCACGGTCAGCGGATTCGGAAAGGTGCACGAGCACCCTGCTGCCGGTTTCGGAAACGTCCGCCACGGTCATTGTCGTGACATCTTCAGGCGAAGCGCCGACAAGCACTTCCTCGAGCCGGCCGAAACGACCGGGGACGTCGGAATGCGACTGCACCTTCACCGCTCCGCGAATGCCGTGGGCGGCGACGATGGTGCCGATCAGACAGAGTTCCTGCGCCATGACGCAAACGGATTGCCGCGGGTGACGGCCTTATTCCGCCTTTTCCTCGCCGGCGTCGTCAGCAGCGGTCTCTTCGGCCGCGGCTTCCTCTGCGGGCGCCTCTGCGGCTGCGGCTGCGGCGGCTTCCGCCTCGGCCTTGGCCTTGGCTTCCTCTTCCGCCTTGGCCTTGGCTTCTTCATCGGCCTTGGCTTTGGCTTCCTCTGCGGCGCGGCGCTCGGCGCGACGCTGCTTCTTGGAAACGGACTTCGCCTTGCGCTCTTCCTTTTCCTTCATCCAGGCGTCGAGCTCCTGCTGAATTTCTTCTTCGCTCTTGCCCTTGCGGAGCAGGTGGAAGTGCAGCATGATGCCCTGGTCGCTCAGCAGGCTGCGCACGGTATCGGACGGCTGGGCGCCGACACCGAGCCAGTAAAGAGCGCGCTCTTTGTCGATTTCCAGCTCTGCGGGAACCGACAGCGGCTTGTACTGGCC
>CAJXSA010000006.1 GCA_913060595.1 uncultured Ignavibacteria bacterium | reverse complement strand
TTCGTCAACGTATTCGCTGAGAACCTGCCGGTACACCGCACCCAGAATGTCGAAGCCGCGAAGAAACCGCTGCGTGCTGTCGTCGATCGCGGCAGTGAGAAGCAGTACCGTGAGCGCGAGGAGGAGAAGTCGGGGGAAGCGAAGCATCGTTCTCATGTTGTGCCTCCCTCATGCGAGTTGTCCGGCGGTGACAGCTTCGTGCCAACGATCTCCCATATGTCTTCGGCGATGTCCTCCTGGGGGCGCTCACCGTCGAGAAGCAGGAAGCGTTCCTGCGCGGCTGCGGCAATCTGCAGATATCCATCGCGCACCCGGTTGTAAAAGGCTTCGTCTGCGCGTTCCATGCGGTCAATGTCACCCGCACGCTGCGCGCGACGAGCGAAGCTCTCGGCAACGGGAATGTCAAGGAAAATCGTCAGGTCCGGCATGCTGCCGTGTATTGCAAGGTGATGCACACGGAGGAGATCCTCCAGTTCGAGGCCGCGCCCGTATCCCTGGTACGCAGTCGAAGAATCAAAAAACCGGTCTGCAATCACAAGCGTTCCGCGATTAAGCGCAGGGCGTATCACCTCGCGCACCAGTTGTGAGCGGGAAGCACTGAACAGCAGAAATTCCGACACAGGATCCATGTGCACGAATGAAGGATCGAGGAGAAGTGCGCGGATGTGCTCTGAAATGACGGTACCTCCTGGCTCGCGCACAACGAGCGTGTCGTGACCCATTTCCTCGAGCCGCTGCCGCAGGAGTGAGATCTGTGTTGATTTTCCGGAAAAATCTATGCCTTCGAACGTAATGAACATGCGTCTGTCCTTGGAGTTCAGGAGCGGGGATGAAAGGTCTTGTGAATCTCCTTGAGGTATTCGCGGTCTACATGCGTGTATATCTGTGTCGTGCTGATGTCTGCGTGTCCGAGCATTTCCTGAACAGAACGCAGGTCCGCACCTCCCTCAAGCAGGTGCGTGGCGAAAGAATGCCGGAAGGTGTGCGGGTGAACGTCACGTGTGATATTCGCTTTTGCAGCATATTTCTTTGTGATGGTGAGGATGCTCATGCGACTCAATCCGTTCCCCCTGTTGTTCAGGAAGATCACGGGAGTGGGCCGGCCACTGCGCAGCAAACGTGTTCTGCTGCTGCGAAGGTAAAGCTCTATCCACAGCATCGCCTCGTTCCCGATGGGGATGATACGCTCCTTCCGTCCTTTCCCGAATACGCGCAGCAGGTGTTCCTGCGGAAGCAGCTGATCTACCGTCAGTGATGTGAGTTCACTGACGCGCACGCCGGTCGCGTACAGTGTCTCGAGGATGGCCCTGTCACGCAGTCCAAGGATGCTCTGCGTGTCTGGCTGCTCGAGAATGGCGATGGCTTCGTCCGGCGTCAGCACGACGGGTAAATGCCGCGTGAGGGCAGGAGTATCGAGCTGTTCTGCCGGGTTCTGTGCGCTGAGCCCTTCCTGGAGAAGAAAACGGTGATAATGACGAATAGAGGAAATAGCGCGTGCCATGGAAGTTGAGGCGAGACCTGCCGCACGAAGGGCGGAGAGAAAGTCGGTGATGTTCTGCAGAGTGATCTCACCCGGAGCCTCGACGCCGCGTTCTGTGTCCAGCCAGGCGAGGTACCTGCGCACATCCTGCGTGTACGCTGATATCGAGTGGTCCGAAAATCCGCGTTCAATGGTCAGGTATGTTCGAAAGCCCTGCTGGGCCGTCTTCATGGCAGACTGCATCAGAACGAATCGAGTTTCTTGATGCGTTGCAGCAGGGCGTCCGTGGTCGAGGGAAGATTGAGCAGCTTGGCCGTACGATCGGCCATCTTTTTCGCTGCCGCGGCATCTTCTTCGCTGGGATACTTGATGCGGCTGTGATGAATTCCAGTGAGAATGTTGAGAAAACTCTGTTTGACGGTAGTGATTTCGCGAAAAGTCAGATCACAGTTCTCAAGCTCACCGTCCGCAAGTCTCTTGGCGACGATGCGATCGATCAGTTCTCGGATCTTCTCTATGGTCGGTTCTTCGATAGCCCGGGTGGCGGCTTCGATCGTGTCTGCCAGCATGACGATGCCCGTTTCCTTAGAATACGGCTTCGGTCCCTTGTACTGAAAACCGTCCCTGGAAACCGCTTCCTCGCTTCTGCTCTTTTCCTTCTCGTAGAAATAGCTCACAAGGGTGGTGCCGTGATGGGCTGGGATGAAGTCGATGACACGATCGGGAAGATTGTGCTCACGTGCGAGTTCAATTCCGCGTGTGACGTGATTGATGATTTTTCTCGCGCTGTCACGCGGTTCGAGCCTGTCATGCAGATTCTGATTGCCGATCTGATTCTCCACGAAGTATTCTGGTTCGAGCATTTTGCCGACGTCATGGTAATAGGCGCCCACGCGGGCAAGCGTCGCGTTTGCGCCGATGGCGGTTGCCGCCGCTTCCGCAAGTGTTCCCATCACAATGCTGTGATGGAAAGTGCCGGGAGCCCGTGAAGAGAGGTCCCGCAGCAGCGGATGATTGAAATCGGACAGCTCGAGCAGGGTGAGATCCGTTGTGATCCGAAAGACTTTCTCGAAGAAAATCAGCAGCCCAAATGTGATGACGGGAGACAGCACACTGTTTGCGAGTGCGTACGCTCCTGCTTCGACCATGTCCATCGCGGGCAGCGACCGCTGCAGACCGCCGATGACGATCGTGAAAGCGTACCCGAGAAAGATGAATGCGAGCGAGCGGAATATCTGTGTGCGGTTCTTGATGTCGCGGACGGTGAATATCGCAAGTGAACCCGCGACAACGGATGCGAGGATGATGGAGTACTCATTGCCGCGCAGCGCGCCGACGAGAAGCGAAAGGGAAACCGTGGTATAGAAAGCAAGACGCGAGTCGAATATCACCGTCATCAGCATCGCCGCGGTAGGAACAATGATCAGGTATTCCACCGGACCGCTGACAGGAAGAGTGAAGGTCAGGTACGAGAGGAATGCGATGAGCATGATAATCACGCTGATCAGCAGTAGGCGCGAATTGTCGGCCATGATGCGCTTGCGAAACAGCGCGAGATAAATCACCGGGAGGAAAAGAATGGCTATCGTATGCCCGAGACGACCAATGAACTGGAGGATGGCGTTCCCGTCACCGGTGCGCTCCGATTTCGCGCGCATATACGAGTCCAGCTTCGCTTTGATCTCGGGGGTCACGCGTTCGTGCCTGCTGACTATGCGCTCGTTCTCCTTGACGATTCCCTCTGTGCGGAGCACATTGTTCATCGCTGCCTGTATGGCGAACTGTGTCTGCGCATCGTTGTACACAATGTTCGGGCGGAGGAGTGGGTAAACCAGAGCGACGGCGAATTCTACGGTGAGCGTGTCCCCGCGAAGACGATCAAAGAGGGTGGACTGCAGGATCTCGACCATTTCTGACTGATCGTAGAAGTCGGCGACGGGCCGACGCACTTCCGTGGTGCTGTCGATACGGATGGCGAGGATGTCCTGCTCAAAACGCGTTTTCTCACGGTCGAGAAATCCGCGGCCATAGATTTGCCGGACAGATGCGGACAATGCTTCACCAACACGGGCGAGCAGCTGCGGGCCGTCACGTTCATCCCAGATCCGGAGCAGGTAGCGCCAGTAGCGGTTCGACAGCGTGATGGGATTCGTGATGTCCTTGTTCGCGCTCCGACTCAGGCTGTCCGCAAGCACATTGCGTCGTGCTGCGCGACGGCTGCGGGGCAGCTGCTGCACAGAGCGACGGGCGCTTGCTTCGAGAATGCCGTACATGCGCTGCAGCGTGTCGAGAACCATGTCGTCGACATGATGATAGCGGTCGAAACTCAGTGGTGTACTCAGTGCCGCTTCCCGCTGCTCCGTTTCGACGAGGGCGGGATCGCGGAAAATGGAGAAGGCAAAGGGGGCAATCAAGTCGTCCTGAATCCAGATGTTTCCTTCCTTGTACTCATACTGATGTTCGAGTCCGCTCGGGAACAGCAGTGCGATGCTCACGACCAGCGCAACGGCGAGGCTGACCTTGACCGTCATGCTTGATTTGAGGAAGGTGCCCACATTTCCTCGCTTCTCTGGGGATTGTGATTGTGAATCCGTCATCGTTTCAAATTCCTGCTCATCCGTATTGCTGTCGTCCGATCAGTCGGAAGAAATCCGCGACGCCGCCATCGTCGTTGCTGCGCGTAGTGACGATATCACAGCTCGCCCGCAGTTCGTTGCTTGCGTTGCGCATGGCGGCGGAAACACCCACGAATTTACACATTTCCATGTCGTTTGTATAGTCGCCGATGGCGGCGGACGCTGTGCGCGGAATCCCCAGGTGCTCCAGAACGGCCCGCGCGCCGCTCTCTTTACTCACATTGCGCGGCCGTACCTCGAGATAATAGCGGTCCGTGCCTGAACCGCTCTGGTAAAGAACACGCATCAGGCGCTTGCCCAGACGTTTTGCGAGGCTGACGGACAGGCGCTGCACGGACTGGTAGCTGCCGCCCGCGCAGAGAGTGACCGCCTCCCTGTAGTATGGTTCAAGTGAATCCACACGAAGCAGCGTGTCCTCGCCCGCGCGAAGGTAGCGGGGCAGGATCGGTCGCTCTTCCATGCTGAAGATGCCCTGTGGGGTGAACAGCGACCAGCTGACACCACCGCCGAGTATGGAACGGTGCACCTCATCAAGGACGTCACCCATGGCTGATGGAAGCGGTGAAGAGGAGAGTACCCTCCCATCCGTGTCCCGCACCAACGCCCCGTTGAGAGAAATGACAGGAGTACCGAGGGCGAGTTCCTCGGCATACCCGCGCGTGAAGCCATCGGTACGGCCGGATGCGAGCACGAGTTTTACTCCGCTTCCGGTCATGCTGCGTATCGATGTCCGGACCTCTTCGGGAACCGTATTGCTGCCGGTAAGCAGCGTACCGTCGAGATCGCAGAAAACACATCGAACCCGCGGCAGACGTTTCCGTCGTGTCGCAGTGGATTCAAGCAGGCGTATCATGGTTCGTCTCACGCATCAGGCGCGCCAGTATGTACCAGAGTAGCAGCAGGGCGCTGCCGGCGCACGCTGCCCAGATAAATTGTTCCGTCGCATTTCCGAATAATATGGCGGCGACAAGGAAAAGTACGGAATAGATGAGCACAACCCCAAGAATCCATCCGAGGAAACGCGTGCCGTAGCGCCTGTCCGGCAGGATATCACGGTGCGCAGCGGCCAGTGGTTTCCAGAAACCTGATGGACGGACGCGGCGGTAAAACGCATTCAGGGTGGACATTCCCGTCGGTGGTGTCAGCAGGGTGACCAGCACCCAGCACGCAGTCGTGACTCCAACGATGACGAACATGCTGACAGGGAAGACAATGGCGGCATCAGGATTCATGTGATTGTGCAGCGTGAATACTGCGTAGGTAATGCCGGGCACGATTGTCGCCGTGATCTCGCTCCAGGCGTTGACGCGCCACCAGTACCAGCGCAGGAGGAGGACCAGTCCGAGTCCGGCGCCGCACTCGATGATGAACTGCCATGCACCTGCTATGCTGTCGATAAACAGCGTAAGAAAGAGCGACGCCAGCATGAGCAGCACCGTGGTGATGCGGGAGGCGCGCACATAGTGCTTCTCACTCCGTCCAGGCGCAGCGAAACGTCGCCAGAAATCGTGGACGAGGTAGGAACTGCCCCAGTTGAGATGCGTGGAAATCGTCGACATGTAGGCAGCGAAAAACGCTGCGACCATCACGCCCTTCATGCCAGCTGGCAGATAGTCGTTCATCGCATAGATGTACCCGAGTTTGGCCGTCTCCGGATCGAGCTGCGGGTAGAGGACGAGAGCGGCAAGCGCTACCAGAATCCACGGCCATGGCCGCAGGCAGAAAAATGCCACCTGGAAGAACAGCACAGCGAACACCGAGTGTTTTTCATTTCTGGTGCTCAGCATGCGCTGTGCGACGTAACCTCCGCCTCCGGGTTCCGCGCCGGGATACCAGGAGGCCCACCATTGCATGCCGACGTACGCGAGGAAGGCGCCACCGGAGAGTGCAAGGACCCCCGTGACGCCGTCTTCGACGGTGCCGATAACCGGCAGCAGGTGAAAAGTCGTGGCAGGCAGCATATTCTGCAGCGAGGTCAGTCCGCCGATTTCGGGGGAATCGATGACGAGAACGGCGAGCACGATGCAGCCGGCCATCGCAATGACGAACTGCACCGCGTCTGTCACCGCAACACCCCAGAGTCCGGAAAGTGAAGAGTACAGCGCGGAAAAGAGCATCGCCCCGGCGATGTACCAGAACACCGTTGATGCCGGGATGCCGAACATCCCTTCCAGGATGGTCGCCATGGCGATGTTCACCCAGCCCATGATGATGGCGTTCATGAAAAGTCCGAGGTAGAGGGCGCGAAAGCCCCGGAGAAATCCCGCCGGTTTGCCGTCGTAGCGTATCTCTATGAGTTCGAGATCAGTCATCACCTCGGCGCGTCTCCAGAGATGCGCGAAGAAAAATACGGTGACCATGCCGCCGATCGCCATGTTCCACCACAGCCAGTTGCCTGCAATACCGTTCGCGAACACGAGTTCGGTGACGGCCAGAGGTGTGTCGGCGCCGAATGTCGTCGCAACCATCGAGAGACCTGCAAGCCACCAGGGGAGATTGCGGCCGCTGAGAAAAAACTCTGCGGTGCTGCGGCCGGCGCGGCGCGCGTAGTAAGCGCCGATGCCGATGCTGAGTGCGAAATAGAGGCCGATAATCAGCCAGTCCAGCGTACTCAATGCGTTTCTCCGTGATCACGATGATTGTGCTGCAGGGTGGAAGCCGTCAGCGCGAATCCGAGTGTCAGGAGAGCACCGCTCAGCGTATACCACGTCCATGCGAGCGGTGTCAGCAGGATGACGACCGCATTGCCGACGATGCCGGCGAAAAAGCCGATACCCGCGGCCCGTGCAGGAATGCGCACGGGCAGCAGGGTCAAAATGAAGAGTCCGAGGAGACCGCCATAGGTGTAGGAAGCGATGCTGAGCGCCAGTTCAACGACGACGTCCGGTGTTTGAATAAAGAGCAGTGCGATCAGATACAGCACGATTGCCCAGAAAAACGCCAGTCCGCGAGACCATCTCAGGGCACGGCTGTCGTCAAATGCTGCGGCGCGACCGGGAAGTATGAAATCGAGCATGGAGGCGGAGCTGAGCGCACTGATCGAGCTTGAAAGCGTGGACATGGCGGCGGCAAGGATGCCGGCGACAATCAGTCCGGTAACGCCGACCGGGAGCTCACGAAGGATAAACACGGCGAAGACTTCATTGGCTGTATAGGTGCCCCCGGGCAGATACAGAGACAGAAGGGCGCCCACGATGAGAAAGAGGAGAAACTGGAAGAACACGACGACGCCGCTGAGCACCATTGCGCGCTGTGCGGGACACCGCGCACCCGAGGCGAGCACGCGCTGCACAATGAGCTGGTCGGTGCCATGAGACGCCATCGACAGGACTGCGCCGCCGACAATGCCGCCGATCAGTGTATACGGTTCGGTGAATATGCCCGCAAGACCGCCGGTGGGAATGAGCTGCACAATCTGCAGCTTTCCGTTCGTGTAGAGCATGGAAAAGGCTTCCGACGGAGAGAATGGCAGCAGGGTGAGCAATACGTAGAGCGACACGGCCGCCCCGAAAATGTAGATGAACCATTGTGCCACATCGGTCCAGATCACGGCACGAATTCCTCCGAAGTACACGTACAGGAGCGTGAGCACGGTCAGTACTGCCATCGCGATGACATACACCGCGAAACTGCCGCTTTCCGGAAGGAGCTGAAAACCCTCCATGAGAAGCGCGAGCGGAATTGCCGTCGTGTACAGACGTACGCCGTCGGCAAAGAGGCGTGTTCCCATGAATACAGCGGATGCAGAGCGGCGCAGGGTGGGACTGAATCGTCGTTCGATCACCGCGTATGCGGTGTCGATCTCACCTTCGAAATATCGGGGAATGAGAAAAACCGCGACGGCGATGCGACCAAGGATGTATCCCAAGGCGAGCTGCAGGAAAAGCATGGAGCCGCCGTACGCAAGTCCCGGGAGGGAAAGAAATGTGAGTGCGCTCGTTTCCGTCGCGACGATGGTTGCGCAGACCGCCCACCAGGGAACGGCGCGGTCACTGATGAAATAGTCACGCACGGACCGTTGCTTCCCTCCCATGAGGACGCCGAAGAAAGCAATCCCCGCGAGGTAGAGCAGGACGATGATACCATCAAGGAAACTGAAATTCATCCGCAGTCCGTGGAGCGGTGTCAGTCTTCAACGATGAGGTCGCGTGCCTCGTCGATGCTGCCGACAAGGGGTATCACATCCGTGAGCTTTGCGATTTCAAAGAGTGAGCGGATCTTTCCGTTCACATCCACCACGATAAGCCCGGCATCGCGTTCCCTGAGCTGTCGCTCGGCGAGCAAGATGGCGGACAGCCCGCTGCTGTCGCAGAAGGTCACTTCTGTCAGGTCCAGGATCAGGACATCTATACTCGACTGACAGAGAATGAGGAATTCGCTTTTGGCTTCCGCCGCGTTGTTTGAATCGAGACGGTTTTCATGCAGATGGAAAATGGCGAGACCGTTTTCCTTGTCGACGGTGAATTTCATGCGTTCTCCTGCTGCGGTGATTCTGGAAGTTGAGCGAGGAATGAATCCTCATCGATGATTGTGATGCCAAGGCGCTGTGCCTTGTCCAGCTTCGATCCTGCCGCATCCCCCGCGACGACAACATCAGTCTTTTTACTCACGCTGCCGGTCACCTTGCCTCCGAAACGCTCAATGTGAGCCCGCGCCTCGTCGCGCGTCATCTGCGCGAGTGTCCCGGTCAGGACGAATATGCGATTTGTGAAGAATGGATGGTCTTCACCAACCACCGTATCCGACTCTGCTGTGACTCCCGCATCGTGGAGACGATGCACCAGCGAGCGCGTTTCATCATTTTGGAAAAAGCGGATGACCGAAGACGCAATGCGTGGTCCTATGCCGTCGATGCGCACGAGGTCGTCCTCTTCGGCGGCTTCAAGTGCCGACAGGGACCGGAAGTGCCCTGCAAGAATCCGGGCGACAGTCTGTCCGACGTAGCGAATACCCAGGGAGTGAATGACACGATCAAGCGTGCGCGACTTGCTCTGTTCAATACCGGCAAGAAGATTGTCCACGCTTTTGCTGCCGAAACGCTCCAGGGATTCGAGTTTTTCCCGATGTACGGAGAGAGCATACAAATCCGCATACGTGGCGATGAATCCCTGTTCGACAAGTGCATCGATGACGGCCTCGCCCAATCCTTCAATATCCATAGCGCCCCGCGATGCGAAATGCTCGATACGGCCGCGGATCTGCGCCGGACAGCGCAGGTTTTCGCAAAACCACGACGCCTCGCCTTCAGGACGCTGCAACACACTACCGCAGACGGGGCAGTCGGTGGGGAAGCTGAACGGTGGGGCGTCTGCAGGACGCTCTTCGCGCACGACAGCGGTGACCTTCGGGATCACATCACCACCCTTTTCGATGATCACCGTATCGCCGAGGCGGAGATCAAGCTCACGAATGAAATCTTCATTGTGAAGCGTGGCACGGCTGATGGTGCTGCCGGAAAGCGGCACGGGCTGCAGGTGGGCGACAGGGGTTATGGTGCCCATGCGTCCGACCTGGACTTCGATGCGTTCGAGAACAGTACGTGCCTGGCGTGCCGCGAACTTGAAGGCAATGGCCCAGCGGGGGCTGCGCGCAACATTGCCAAGCTCTTCCTGCTGACGAAAATCGTCCACCTTGACGACGATGCCGTCGATCTCATACGGAAGCGCATCACGTTTTTCCTGCCACGTGCGCCAGAAATCGATGACCTCGTCGATGCTTTCACAGCGTCTCGTGTGCGGATTGACGGCGAGGCCACAATGCCGCATGAATTCAAGAGAGGCATGCTGCGTGCTTACCTCAGGAACGCTGCCGATCAGGCTGTACATGTACACATGCAGACGTCTTCTGGCGACGACGGAGGAGTCCTGCAGCTTCAGTGTACCCGCCGTAGAATTCCTCGGATTCGCGAACAGTTTCTCGCCGGACTCTTCACGTTCCCGGTTGAGTGCGGCAAAATCACTTTTGTGCATGACCACCTCTCCGCGGACCTCGAGTTCGGCCGGGGAAGGAGCTTCCGTCCGGAGCCGCAGCGGCAGCGATCGAATTGTTCGGGCGTTTGCACTGATGTCATCTCCCTCTGTGCCGTCGCCGCGCGTGGCGGCACGATCAAAGTTCCCGTCTCGATAACGCACGGAGAGAGCCACACCATCGAGTTTCAGCTCGACGTGATAGCGAACCTGCTCGATCCCGAGCAGTTCGGTGACGCGGCGGTGGAAATCTCGGACCTCCTCCTCGTCGTAGGTGTTGGCGAGGCTGAGCATGGGAATGTCATGCGCAACGGTGGGGAATTCCCGTGTGATACTGCCGCCGACGCGCTGTGTCGGAGAGTGCGGTGTCCGGAGCTCAGGATGCTCTGCCTCGATATCCTGCAGTTCACGCAGCAGGGCATCGTACGCGGCATCGGAGATGAGTGGATCGGCAAGAACGTAATAGCGGTAGTCGTGCTGAAGAATCTCCTCACTCAGCGTCGCGTGGCGCGTGCGCGGTTCATCAGGGACAGCCATGCAGCACCTAATTCCCTTCCAGTTGGCGACGGGACAGGGTGACGTTCTTCACGACCGCACCTTCTTCTCCGAGAGTCCCGATCTCCCGGCCATTCAGAAAGAACGTCACCGCACCGGCGTCTCCGAGTGTGATGACAAAGTAATCACTCGCCTTCCACACGCGATGCTCGTTCGAACTGAGTGAACCGCGCTCTGTGCGGAGCGTGTCCATCTTGACCGAGAACCACACCGGGGCGTTTGTGAACGCCTCGAGGACGAGGCTGTCGGCGCGTTCGAAAACGCGTGGCTTGCTCTCCACGGGATCAGGCGGAGGCAGGGGATCGGAGGGGAGGGTGTCCTCCGTGGCAATGTCCAGATCGGTCATGGCGTACTGGGACGAGTCGATGAATCTTCCGGCTTCGATGCTCGCCTTGATCGCCGTTGAATCGACCTGCGCGGTCTCGGAATCCCCGTCAGAGCCGAAATAAAAAATACCGTACACGGCAATGACGATAATCGCGATGATAACAAGGCCGACACCGATGATGCGCTTCTCGTTCGGCGAGTCCGCCGTGCGCGTCGATGGGGGCGGGGGAGTACGTTCCTTCTCGGGAGGACGCGACTGTGCGTCATCATTGCCTTTCGACACGGCCTTGTCCTCCGCTGTCCCAACGGCGCTTGATCTCGTGGAAGCAGCCCGGGATTTGCGTCTGGACTCGTCAGAATCCTTGCCTTGTGGGGCGGAGGCCACGGCAGCGGTGTCAGACGGACGCGTGGCGCTCTTACGCGTTTCTTGCTTCGGTTTCTTCTCGTCAGAAGCGGCGCGCTGCTCACGGGAGTCCGTTTCGGTCTTCTCCTCCATGGCGGCAGGGGGCGGAGCGTCTGAACGCGCGTCCTCCGACGCCGCGTCTTTCTTCTGGTCTGCACCTGTGTCTTTGCGCTGAGGGCCTTCCTCGAAAAGCTCCGATGTGTCCTTGCCCTGATCCGCTTTCTCTTCACCGCCGGACTTCCGTGCGGGCGGGGAAAGTGCTTCAGAGGTCGAGCCTGTCGTACGGATGTCGATCGGTGTTCCGGAGTCTTCATCCACGTATCGGGATTTTCGCACCGGCGGTTCATAATCGTCCGGGGCGACTTCGGCCGTTCCCTCGACTTCGACCGAGGAGGTGGGTCGGTCGAGTGGTTCAATGTATTCGATGGTATCGTCCACTTCGATCCGGAGATTGGAACTGTCTATGCTCTCCGGAGGCCGTGGAATTCCCTTTTCCGTCTCTGCGGCTTCGTTGTAATACGTGAGGGTTTCATCTTCGTCCAGTCCCACCGCGCGCGCGTACTCACGGACGAACGCGCGCACATAGGTCTGCGGGATACTCGGGAAATCACCCGATTCTATCAGGCGCAGGTTCTTGATGCTGATGCGCGTCACGTCGTGAATGTCGTCCAGCGACATTCCCGCCGACTGGCGCGCGTTTTTCAGGTGGACTCCAAAATCCTTCATGGAGACGGTAATTCACTTGGGTGAGAGAACGGTAAAACCTGTCAAGAAAAGTTAGTCCGCGACGCGAGTAAAAGCAAGGCGGACAACAATGGGCGGGACGCCGAACGCGGCTATCGCACGGGCGTGCCGGGGAGACCGAGCTGTCTGCCGGCGCGATAGTCATACGCGGTTCTGCGTGTCAGATCGGCGAGTGCGAGGTGGTAGTCGATGACCGCTTCAAGTGCCGTGAGGCGCGCCTGCAAAAGGCGGGTTCGGGCCTGGGCGAGTTCCGTCGAGCCGATCGTGCCGACTTCGTATCGCTTTGTGCTGATGTCATTCGCGATTTCGGCGATGAGTCGGGATTTCTGCAGAACTTCGGCACGACGGGCGGATGAGGCAAGGCTGCGCACCAGGTCGATGATTTCCTGCTCGATGGTGAGTTCAAGGTTCTCAGCGGTCAATTCCGCATCGCGGAGCCGCGCTTCGGCCGCCTCGAGGTCGCGAGAGTGTTTTCCCCAATCGAACACGGGGACACTGAGCGTGAATGCGGCCCGGCGCGTATCACGGAGGTCGTCATAGAGTCCGTTGAACGTCGGACGGTTGTTGCTCAGGCCATAGCTGACGAACAGATCACCGCGGATGCTGCGCTGTGCGTCGATCTGTTCCATCGACAGTTCGCTGCGTTCGATGTTGTTGACAGCGCGCTGGAGTTCGACACGCGTGTTCTTCGCACGGGTGATCGCTTCCTCGACCTCAACAGGGACGACGGTGATTGTGGTATCCCGCAGCAGGCAGTGCACCGAATCCTTGACGGGAAGTCCGAGTAGGATTTTGAAACGATTTTCATCCGAGACAAGGGTGTTCGCCGCGCTGTACAGATCGTTGCGTGCGGCGGCGAGATCCACTTCGAACTGCAGCGCTTCAACCTCCGCGATCAGTCCGGCACGGAATTTCCGCTCGGCAGTCGAGAATGATTCCTCCGCCTGTCGGACGCGGTCCTCCTGGATGGCGACGCGCTGTTGGGCGGCGTAGAGATTGTAAAACTGGCGGGTAACGGTGTAGCGAAGTTCAAGCGTATTGCGCACGAAATCTGCCATGGCTTCTTCAAAATCGATTTCGGCACGACGCAATGCGATGCGCTGTGTATTGGGCACGAATAGCGGCTGACGGAGCTGTATTGCGAAATCCGTGTAATAATCACGGTCGAAACTGCCACCGGGTGCACGGTCCTGCTGATCCTGGCGGAAAAGCATCCCTGAAAGCGTGATTGTCGAATTGGTCCATATCAGCGGCTGATTGATGTCAAGTCGCCCAGACCACTGAAGCTGTTCGAATGGAAAATACTGGTATCGCCTGGTGTCCGTGTTGAACTGAGAGAGCAGGGTGCGACTGTAATCGGGAAGGTCGAACTGCAGGTCGACCGTGCTGTACAGGGCGAGCCGGGCGGCCTCGGCAGCCGCTTCAGAGGCACGCAGCTGCTGCCGCGCACTGCGGGCGGTATAGCTTTGCTCGAATGCGATATCGAGCGAGGTTGTGAGATCGAGTTCGTGTATCTGGCTGACGGTCGGCGTGGGAAATACCAACGACAGGAGGAGGAGAAGCGGCACGGCGGTGCCAGGCAAGAAGCGGGGATTATTCATAGCGTATCGATTCGATGACGTCCTTGTCGGCCGCGCGTTTCGCGGGATAATAGCCGAAAATGATTCCGGTCGCAGCGGCGACGGAAAATGCCAGGAAAATGGACCACGCGCTGATAATGGTTCGCCATTCCGCATATGCCGTGATCATGCCGGTGAGGGCCCATCCGACGAAGATGCCGAGAATGCCGCCAAAAATTGAGAGCATGGCTGCTTCAGCCAGAAACTGCGTGACAATCATTGCGCGTGTCGCACCGATGGCGCGACGCACCCCGATTTCGCGCGTGCGCTCAAGCACGCTCGCAAGCATGATGTTCATGATGCCGATGCCGCCGACGAGCAGGGAGATGCCCGCGATCGCCCCCATGACAATGTTGAATATGCTCTGCGTTTTCTGACTCTGTGAGATCAGTTGTTCAGGAATGGTGACGGAGAAATCTTCCTGACCGTTGTGCCGCTGCTTTATTAGCCGGGTGATGACGTTCGCGGCGTCAGCAATGTCGGTATCCTTTCGAACCTGTACGGCGATCTGGTCGATGGTGCTGCGATCGATGTAACCGCCCTCACCGCCGCGAGAACGACGGCGGCGACCATAGCGTCGGGAACTGCCCGCTTCCTCGCGCGGAAACTTGGACATGGCTGTGGTGAGAGGGATGATGATGCTCTCATTCATCGAAGGCAGTTCTACGCCGCCGGTCACGGCGGATTTCTTCTCTTCCATGACGCCGGTCACGGTGAACCACTGGTCCTCGAGCTTGACCAGTTCGCCGATCGGATTGCGGAAGCCGAAGAGGTCCTTTTTCACGGTGCTGCCGATGACGCACACATTCGCGGTGCGCGCAAGATGATCCGGGTGGATGAAGCCGCCTTCCGAGATGCGGATGTTAAAAATTGACGCGTGCTCCGGTGTGGTGCCAATGAGGACGATCTGCGCATCACCCTCATAGGTGCGCGCTTCGATGTCCGACTCCCAGTTTACCGTGATCCGTTCTGCGAATTCACATACTGTGCGAATCGCCTCCGCGTCCTTGCGTGAAATACCGAGCGGCCGGGATGCGCCGTTCGTTTCGGATGCATCATCGTCGACCACCATTGATCGAATGATGATGTTGCGTACACCGAGGACTTCGATCTGTTCGAGAGATTCCTGTTTTGCGCCTTCCCCGATGGAAAGCATGGCGATGACGGCGCCCACACCGAAAACGATGCCGAGCATCGTCAGAAAACTCCGGGTCTTGTGCAGGGTCAGACTCTGCACCGCGATAGTGAGCGATTCACGGTATCGTGTGAACAGTGGTGTCACGTCAGTCCTTCCCGCCGTTGCTGGCTGTCGATCCGGAGTTTGCTTTTGCATCGTTCTCCGGGGACACGTCAGAAGGATCCGCTTCAGGATTCTGAAGCGCGACCTTCTCGCCGGGCTGTATTCCCTCCGACACCACGACGAAATTGTCGTTGCGTTGTCCGAGTGTCACTTCCCGCTTTTCGTATGAGCCGTTGTCCCCGACATAGACCATGGTCTTTCCCTGCTCCTCGAAAACGCTGATGATTGGAATGGATACGACGTTTCGGAGCCTGTCGACGATGATCTTGGTCGTCGTTGTGATGCCCGGTTTGAGCACTTCATCGGTGCTGTCGAGATCAACGACGATGTCGAACACCTTGATGTTGGAGCCCTGACCTTTCTGCCGCCCGATCTGTGAGACGCTGCCGATCACGCCGGGAAATGATTTGTCCGGAAACGCGTCCGGGATGATGATTGCCTTCTGCCCGACTTCGACTTTTGCGATATCCATTTCATTGATGCTGACCTCGGCCTGCATCGCGGAGAGATCCGGAAGACTGATAATGGGCATGCCGGGCCAGGGCTGATCGCCTTTCGCAATCTTGCGTCCGGTTGCCCAGTTGTTTTCGTAGACGATCAATCCGCTGATCGGTGCCCGCAGCGTCAGCTGTTCCATTTCCTTCTGAGACACTTCGATGTCGCTGCGGATCTGTGCGATGCGCAGCTGCAGGTTGCCGAGTTCGGATTTTCGGACAATGCTCTTGTTCTCAAGGTTCAGCTTGGCCTGATCGAAGGAGAGGCGGGCGCGTTCGAACTCGATCTCGGCTTCGCGTTTGCGTGCTTCAGGCTCGAACTGCATTTTTTCCCGGGCGAGCTTCGCCAGCTGAAAATTCAGCTTCGCGGTTTCAAACTCGGTCTGTGCCTGTGATTCATCCGCTGACTGCTGGGCCTTGAGCTTTGCGAGGTCGGCGAGCGCAGTTTTCATCTCGGTTTGCTTGTCCTGCATGCGCTTGAGTGCTGTGCTCGGATCGAAGCGCGCGAGTATGTCTCCTTCTTTCGCGGTTGTTCCTTCCGGCGCGAGTTCGACGACCTGGAGGTTTCCACCGGAGATGATGCGTGGCGCGGTGATTGTCACGGAGTTCGTCGCGCGCACTGATCCGCTTTCTATGACATATATCTCGAAATCTGCCCGTTTGACCGAGTAGGATGGAATGTTCGCCCCGGCGTCGGGCCAGAACACGACGACGAGCAGAATAAGGAGAAGCGCCGTGCCTAAGATCATGTAGCGAGTTTTACGAGGCATTGGAAATTCCGACTGTATGCGATAGCGGTGATACGGAAGCGAGGGAAACCATAAATATACGGCTATTTTCCATTCGACATCTCACGACTGAAGTGTTTCCCCGGTAATTGACGCACAGCGCCGCGAAACTCCAACTGAAGCAGGTCGGAGAGAAGGGTGGGAAGCGGAAGTCCCGTGCGGACGGACAGTTCATCAATATGCACCGCCTCGGCTCCCATGCTGTCCAGGATCCGTTGCTCCAGCAGGGAAAGCTGCAGTGCTGCGGGGGCGCGCTCCTGTGCCGCGGCACCAAGAGAAAGCTCATCGAGAACGGTTTCCGGGGATTCGGCTATCTGAGCCATACTTTTCCCGATGAGCCGATGTGGTCCGGCGCTCATAGGGTTCTCGATGCTGCCGGGGACTGCGAAAACCTCGCGATTCTGATCGAGGGCAATGCTGGCGCTGATCATTGCACCACCGGTGACCGCACTTTCCATGACGACAAGCGCGCGGGAGAGTCCGCTGATGATACGGTTGCGTCTCGGAAAGTTCTGTGCATCAGGCTTCGCCTCGAGAGGCAGCTCGGACAGAACGGCACCGTGTTCACAAATTCGTTCTGCCAGATCGCGATTCGTACCGGGATAAACACGCAGCAGGCCGCTGCCCAGCACCGCAAGGGTACGTCCTCCGAAACGAAGCGCACAGCGATGCGCCACCGTATCGATGCCCATCGCGAGCCCGCTGATCACCGTCGCACCGGCACCAACGAAACGTCGACAGAAGTCTTCGGTGCAGCGACGGCCGTAGTCCGATGGATTGCGCGTTCCGACCACGGCAATGCCCCCGCTGTCCTCCATTCGCAGCTCGCCCTTCACGAAGAGGTACAGCGGTGCGTCGTATATACTGCGCAGCCGATCCGGGTAGGCGTCCGATGCACTTGAGAGATAGCGCACGCCGTGCTTTTCGGCCAGCGCGGCATTTTTCTCGGTCAGCTTGTCTATTCGACCGCTGCGCCCATCCTCACGCAGGGCAGAGATGATGTTCTGCGCCATGCGAGAGCTGAAGCCATCAACACCGCAGAGATCGGACACACCGGCGCCGCGAAGCGTGTCGAAATTGCCAAATGCGGCGAGCAGACTCCGTCCGCGGCGGGGACCGACACCCGGCAGAAGGGAGACGCGAAAATGATCATACGGTTCGTGTGGCATGCGTTTACGGAGTTGTTCCCCTGAAGCGCCATAATAGGACCCCGAAGTATGCCGCGCAAGGGAGAAATGCGGTAAAAATCAATGTTGCGCTGTGCCGTTCTTTTCGATAAGTTCAAAAATGTAGAATAAAAATCGTGCCAGTGTTCATTGCGCATTGACAGGAAAATATTGACCACCAGTTTCGCATGCGACCTCCACGCCTGCAAGGGGGCGTGCTGCACCTTTCCCGGCGGCAGCGGCGCACCCGTGCTGCCCGAAGAGCAGGAAACGCTGCTGAATGCATGGCAGGCGGTCAGTCACAGGGTTCCGGTCGCACATCGAGACGAGGTGCGCAGGCACGGTCTGTTCGTGCACGACGGGGAGGAGCTGACGCTTCGCTGCCATGACGACAGGGCGTGTGTGTTCGTCTTTTATGACGAAGACGTAGCGAAATGCGCGATACAGCAGGCCCACGTTGAAAAGGCCTTTCACTGGCCAAAACCGCTGTCCTGTCACCTGTTTCCGGTGCGTGTTCGTGGAAAGAAGCGTGACCGGCTTCGCTTTGAAACCTTCTCCGAATGCGCCCCTGCATTTTCTGCGGGAGAGGAACAGGGTGTCTCCCTCGTCGAATTCCTCAGGGAACCGCTGCAAAGGGCATTCGGCGATCCGTTTTACGTCGGTCTTCTCCGTCACCGTGCAGAAATGACCGACACCGACGGGGGAGCTGCTGACTGATGCTCCACCTCACTCAGACTCAGCGCCTGCAACAGAAACTCTCACCTGCGCAGGTGCAATACCTTAAAATACTTCAACTTCCGGTGCTTCAGCTCGAGCAGAAGATTAAGGATGAGCTCGAGATGAATCCATTGCTGGAAGAGGGCGTCGACCTACAGGAGGAGCAGGAAGAGCGCATGGAACTCGAGCAGCGTGACGATGACGCCGAAACGCCGGCGGAGCAAGAGCGCAGCAACGGGGATGAGGAGTATCTCGACAAGGAAATCCGGGAGAACAGCGACGAAGAATATTCCTGGGAGGAATTTTTCGAGAATAACGAGGGATCAAGTTCCGTCAACCAGTATTATGACGGGGACGATGAACGCGAGATTCCCACTCCGGCGCGGGTGACACTGCGAGAGGAACTCGTCGATCAGGTGCACATGCTGGACCTTGACGAATGGCAGCTCCTGCTCGCAGATGCCATCATCTGGAATATCGATGACGACGGGTACCTGCACGCTCATTTCGCGGAAATTGTCCGCGATGTGAACATGCAGGTCACGCACAGCATCACCCTCGACGAAGCGGAGACCGTCCTTGCCCGGATACAGAGACTCGAACCTCCCGGAATCGCCGCGCGCGATCTGCGGGAATGCCTGCTCATACAGCTCGACGTCCTTCCCAACACATCCACGGCCCGCATCGTGGCGATGCGCATCCTGAGGGAGGCCTGGGAGCATTTCGAGAAGAAGCACTTCGACCGGATTCGACAGGAACTGCATATCAGCGAGGACATGCTGAAGAAGGCATTCCAGGTCATAAAATCGCTGAATCCCAAGCCCGGGGACGGCGAAAGCATCGATTCGGTCAACTACATCATTCCGGACTTCTTCGTCGCGCGTGATGACGGTGAATTTGTCATCACCCTGAACGAACGCGGCGTTCCACCGCTGCGCGTCAACAAGGCCTATAAAAACATGCTGCTCCACCAGCGGAAGAAACTGAACAGCGAAACCCGGCATTTTCTCCGTCAGAAAATGGAGGCGGCGAAATGGTTCATACAATCCATTCATCAGCGGCGCCAGACAATGCTCGCGGTAATGAGCACGATAATTGAAAAGCAGAAAGCCTGGTTCGAGCATGGGAAGGGCCATCTCCGTCCTCTGATCTACAAGGACATCGCTGATGAAATTGGCATGGACATCTCAACAATCTCACGCGTTGTCAACGGGAAATACGCGCAGACCGAGTGGGGGGTGTACGAGCTCCGGTACTACTTCAGCGAGGGTATCTCTACCGACAGCGGCGAAGAAGTGGCCAACAAGGAAGTGAAGGCCATCATCAAGGGCATCATCGACGAGGAAAACCCGAAAAAGCCACTCAGTGACCAGGCGCTCACGAAGATTCTCCAGGAGAAGGGGTTCAACATCGCCCGCAGGACCGTTGCGAAATATCGTGAGGCGATGGGCATCCCCGTATCCCGGCTGAGAAAAAGACTTGTATAACTGCATTGGAATAGACATCGTGAATGATCAGACGACTATCCGCGCCACGACAGTGCTCGGATTGATACGCAACGGGAAAGCGGTACTGGGTGCCGACGGTCAGGTGACGGTCGGAAATACCGTGATGAAACATCACTCGAAGAAAATCAGGAAGATGTACAAGGGAAGTGTGCTCGCAGGCTTCGCCGGTTCCGCGGCGGACGCCTTTACGCTTTCCGAGAAATTTGAAGCGCGCCTGGAAGAATACCGCGGAAATTTTCAGCGCGCAGCAGTGGAACTCGCCAAGGAATGGCGCACCGACAAGTACCTGCGGCGCCTCGAAGCGCTGCTTGCCGTCGTAAACAACGAGCAGGCCCTGATCATTTCAGGAACCGGTGACGTCATTGAACCCGATGACGGCATCGTCGCCATTGGGTCCGGAGGCAGCTACGCACTCGCGGCGGCACGCATGCTGATGAAACACACTGACCTCTCCGCACGCGAAATCGTCGAGGAGGGACTGCGGACCGCAGCGGAGATTTGCATCTATACCAACAACAACATCGTGATCGAGGAATTGGATTAGAATGACCGAAGATTCATTTCATTACCTGCAGGACAGCCTGACGCCGAAACGCATCGTCGAGGAACTGGACAAATACATCATCGGACAGGACAACGCGAAGCGCTCCGTGGCGATCGCATTGCGGAATCGCTGGCGCCGACAGAATGTTGCCGACAGCCTGCGCGATGAGATCATGCCCAACAATATCATTCTCATCGGACCAACCGGCGTTGGCAAAACCGAGATCGCCCGTCGTCTCTCCCGGCTCTCCGGCGCGCCTTTCCTGAAGGTGGAGGCTTCGAAGTTTACAGAAGTCGGATACGTCGGACGCGACGTCGAATCCATGGTGCGCGACATCGCGGAAATCGCCGTCAACCAGGTGCGCGAGGAAAAAACCGTCGAAGTGCAGGAGCGCGCCGCCCAGCTTGCCGAGGAGCGCATCCTCGACATCATTTTTCCCCGAACCCCGGGACAGCAGGGCGAGGAGGAACTGCAGACGCAGACGCGCGAGAAACTGCGGGATCAGCTGCGTGCGGGAAATCTGGACGAACGCACCGTGGAGATCGACACCACCGTCAGCTCATCTCCGAATATGCAGGTGTTCGGTCCCATGGGCCTCGAGGACATGGGCGTCGACATTCAGAACCTGCTCAGCAACATGATGCCGAAGAAAAAGAAGAAGCGAAAGGTGACCATTGCGGAGGCGCGGGAACTCCTGCAGCAGGAGGAAGCGCAGCGGCTCATCGATCCGGATGCTGTGTCGCGCATCGCACTCGAACGCGTGCAGAACGCGGGTATCATTTTTCTCGATGAGATCGACAAAATTGCAGGAGCGAAAAGCAGCAGCGGGACGGTAGATGTTTCGCGGGAAGGCGTGCAGCGCGATCTGCTGCCCATCGTCGAAGGAAGCAGTGTCAACACCAAGTATGGTGTCGTGCGCACAGACCATATTCTGTTTATCGCATCTGGCGCCTTCCACGTATCCAAGCCCAGCGATCTGATACCGGAACTGCAGGGCCGATTCCCGATTCGTGTGGAACTCGACAGTCTCAGCGAAGCGGACTTTGTTAAAATCCTCACCATCCCGAAGAACGCGCTGCTGAAGCAGTATGCCGCACTGCTGGCGACGGAAGGTCTGGAACTCGTGTTCGCAGAAGATGGCATTGCCGAAATCGCGCGCATCGCGGCGGAGGTGAACGAGCGTGTTGAGAACATAGGCGCTCGTCGACTGCATACCATTCTCACCACGTTGCTCGATCAAATTCTGTTCGAAGTTCCGGACGTTGTGACGGAGAAAACAGTTCGCGTCGACGCCGCCATGGTTGAGAAGAAGCTCGCATCCATCGTCAAAGACCGTGATCTCAGTCAGTACATCCTTTAGGCCCCGCATGACCGACCAATCCGTATCCTTTTCTAGCTGGCGCAATCTCACCTATCGCATCGGAATGACGGTGTTTGCCATCGCAGGTGTGCTGTGGTTGGGTGGCATCGTCTTCCGCGCACTGATCGCAAACGAACTGTTCATACCGGGAACGCTGGAATTCGATCCTGCGATCCTGCCCGCGCAGGAGAGCATGCTCTTCCAGCTCATTGCCGCATCATCTCTCGTCGTGATCATCGCCTATGGTGTCACAATAATCAGTGCGGTTTTCGTATTCAGGTCCATCCCGCTGCGCAGCAAGGAACACGGCTGGCTCATGATGGCGGCGATATTGTTATTCATGTTCGTTCCCGTCGAAGTGTTCACCGCCTATCTCGACGTGCGCTTCATTCTCCTCTGGGAGGGAACACGCGATCAAATCGCGCTCCATGGCCTCGAGGCTTTTCTCGACGTTCGTGCCGAACTGCAGGCGACGCTGTCACATCGCATTGGCGCGCTGAGCGGATTGCCCGTCATGGCGGTTTTCTGCTACCTGACCGCACTGGTTGTGATGATATGGCAGCCCATGCGTCGCGACCGCATGCGCGGAGAGGAGGACTGATATGGCGAAGATGGACAGGGAAGCCGTGCTCGAGGAACTGCGCGAAACCTGCGAGCATCTCGGATACAGCATCCGGTACGAAAAAGGGGACTTTGACGGCGGACACTGCATCCTCAAGGAGAAGCGGCTGCTCGTCGTCAATAAAAAATTCACCATCGAGAAAAAGATCGCTACCGTCGCCGCGGCGCTTGCCGAACTCGGTGTCGACGCCATTTTTGTCAAACCTGCGGTGCGTGAACTGATCGATCGCGAACGGGAGAAAAAAGAAAGCACATGAACGTCTCGCTGCTCGTGCTCGGATCCGGAACATCCCAGGGTGTACCCGCCATCGGATGTCGCTGCGAAACCTGCCGCTCTGCCGATCCGCGTGACACGCGGCTCCGCCCGTCCGTGCTCATCAGTTCCGGGGATGCTCAGCTGCTGATCGATACGTCTTCGGATTTTCGGCAGCAGATGCTGCGGCACGGGATCACACGCATCGACGCAGTTCTCTTCACGCACCATCATTTCGATCACATCGGCGGTTTCGACGACCTGCGCCAGTATAATTTCCTTCAGCGTGCTCCGATGAACGTCTATGGACTTCCGGATACGCTCGAAGAGATTCGGGTCACCTTTCGGTATGCCTTTGGCGCGGCAAAACAGACCGGCGGAGGACTTCCGAGTGCGCAGCTGCACGAAGTGGCCGGCGGCGTTCCGTTTGCCGCCGGCGGGCTGGAGGTGCTGCCCGTGCCTGTCATGCACGGGGTTCTCCCCATACTCGGGTACCGTGTCGGAAACGTCGCATACGTCACCGACACGAACGCGATCCCGGAACGCTCGTATGATATGCTGCAGGGACTCGATGTGCTCGTTCTCGACGCACTGCGTCATCACGCGCATCCGACGCACTATTCGCTCGAAGAAGCCGTCGCCACAGCGCAGCGGATCGGAGCGCGTCGCACGCTGTTCACCCATATCGCACACAATATTCAACACAGCCGCGACAGTGCACTCCTTCCGGAAAACATGGAATTTTCGTATGATGGACAATTGGTCACGTCCGGAGAACAGCAGACATGATTGACGCCGTCATCTTCGATCTCGACAACACACTTGTCGACTTCATGCTCATGAAGCGCAACGCCGTGGAAGCGGGTATCCGTGCCATGATCGACGCGGGTCTTTCCCGCAGCTACGAGGAAGTGGATGCCGTTGTCAGTCGCGTCTACAAGGAGCAGGGCATCGAATATCAGCGCGTGTTCAATCAGGTGCTCACCGATCTGACAGGGGAGGACGACCACAAGATACTCGCCGCCGGCATCATCGGCTACCGTCGCGCACGGGAGGCGACGCTTGTTCCGTATCCGCATGTACACAGGACGCTCTTCACACTCGCCCGCATGGGACTGAAGCTCGGCGTGGTCTCTGACGCCCCCAAACTCGAGGCGTGGTTGCGTCTGTGCTCATTGAATCTTCACCACATTTTCGATGCGGTGGTGACCTTCGAGGACACGGGTGAGCGCAAACCGAGTCCGACGCCGTTCCAGCGTGTGCTCGGTCTTCTCGGCGTGCATCCCGCGCATGCGATCATGATCGGGGACTGGGAGGAGCGAGATATCCTTGGTGCGCGGAACATAGGCATGCACACCGCATTTGCGCGATACGGCGACACCTTCAACACCGGGGAGACGACTGCGGATTTCGATCTGCACTCCATCAGCGACCTCGTCGACATCATCCGCAACCTCAACAGGACGCAGGGATGAGCCGGATATACGGGATCGGTATTGATATTGAGGAAATCGCACGCTTCGAGGAACTGACGGGTAAGTGGGGGCAGCGTTTCGAGGAGAAAGTGTTCACGGAGGAGGAAATCGCCTACTGCGAGGGAAAAACCCGTCCACCGCAGCATTTCGCCGCGCGCTTCGCCGCGAAGGAGGCCTTCGCCAAGGCCATCGGAACGGGGTGGACAGGGGCGTTTCGCTGGAACGATGTGGAGGTGCGTAACGACGCGGCTGGGAAGCCTGAGCTGCACCTTCACAACACGCTTAGTGAAAGGTTTGGACGCATGAGAGTAGAGCTCTCCATTTCGCACAGCGGTGCCTATGTGGCGGCCATGGTCGTCATTGAAGATAGTGATGAGTCATCGTAATAATCTTGGAGGATTTTCATGGATCGATTTTTCAGATTTTCAGCGTACGTGTTCACTCTGCTGTTCATCGCGGCCGCGTTTGCGGTGACGGGATGTTCCGACGACGATAATCCTGCAGATCCCAATCCGACCGATACGACGGGGAACAACGACACGGGAAAAAGCACCATCGATGACAAGGTTCGGCCGGTCGTTTTCGTGCATGGCACCTTCGAGGCAGCGGATCTGTATACGCAGATGGTGCAGCTTTTCGTACGGAACGGCTACACCGACGCGCAATTGCACGCATTTGATTTCGAGAACTATTTCAGCGGAACCGCCCCCGATATTGACCTCATGGCCACGCAGCTGAAAGCCACGGTCGATGCCGTGCTGCAGCAGACGAACGAAACACGAGTCGACATCGTCGCACACGGCATTGGTGTCGAGACCGTGCAACGGTATCTTGCCAGTATGGATGGGACTTCCACGCTCGCACACGTTGTGTTCACGGGGGGGGCATACGACCTGACGCTCAGTGATCCGACGCCGGATCCGTGCAAGTACATGACCGTGCGAAGCGACGGCAGCGATGAGCTGCAGGGAGGCAACAGCAGCTACGGGGAACTCGACGGCGCAACGAACGAAGTTCTTCCCGGTCGTGACAATATGCAGCTCGCCACAGATCCAGCAACGTTCGAAAAGATCTTCACGTTTTTCACCGGCAGCGCTCCTGCACAGAATTCCCTGGACGCCCCGCGTCCCGGGGAAACCTACACCGTCAGCGGTCGTGTGATCGAATTCATCGACAACACCCCTGTCTCAGGCGTGTACGTCACGCCAATACCGATTCGCACGCTCAACAACGGTGAAATCCAGCGGCAGATCGGCGGTTCACCGGTGGAAACCGATGCAGAAGGACGTTTCACGTTTGATATCACGCTTTCGCCGGACACGCATTACGAGTTCCGCATACAGAACGTCACCGGCAGCCATTTCGACATGCATGTCTACGTGCAGCCTTTCCGCCACGACGTATCGACGATGCGGCTCCGCATGGTGCCACGCTCTCCCGCCGGGAGCCAGGCTTTGACGGACTTCAGCGCGGCGATGCGTACGGGAGATCATGCGAATTTCTTCGTCCACTCGCTGAACGAGGCCATGCAGTTCGCCGACGATGAACTGAAGCTGACGCGCTACAACGCGGCATATGAACCCGTCGGAGAGGTCTCTGTGCTGACACAGGGGAACGCACCGTCTGCAGGCGTGAGCGCGAACGCGGGAAACACCTTCATACTTGCCCTGCTCGATTATGATCAGAATCAGCAGGACGGCACCGGTCCCATCAGCGTGAGCGGCATCAACCGCTACGGCATCAATTCCTTCGACGCGTACCTGTCCGGAAAACCCGCCAACCAGCAGACGCAGGTGACCTTCAACGGCCGCACCATCGGCGTGCAGAACTTCGCTTCCAGTGGCGGGG